>CAZPZL010000013.1:0-19742 GCA_964590925.1 uncultured Granulicella sp. | reverse complement strand
ACCATTGGCGCGCAGGCGTTCAATCTGTTTAACGAGGTTCCCTACTCGAACCCGATCGGAAGCTGGAGCAGCCCGCAGTTTGGACAAACGACCAACATCACCAGCGGAAACTCTGTGCGACGGATTACGTTGCAGGCCAACTTCAGCTTCTAGAATCTTGAATGCCTGATTTTTTGCGTCCCATCCTTGCGGCAAGAACAAGGTACTTCGTACTGTTCTCGACTATGCCGCTTGGATGGGACGCCCGCCACCAACAGCAAAGTGGTGGCGAACTCCTTGGAGTCCACATAAACCCGCTTCATCGGTGTCTCGGATTTGAGACGTGGGTTTATCCTCGCGCAACCCCCTTCGCCGCTTGCATCGCAATCATCCCCAGCGCAGAGATAGCAGCGATCAGCGCGATCCACAACAGTTCAGGATGTCGCTCGGCGAAAGAACGATACTCTACAGCCGGAGCCTGGAAGCTGGTGTTGAGAGCCTCTGGCCCGAGTTCCGCTGCCAGCGCCCTCGACGAGGCCACAAATAGACGTGAGTAGTCGTAGACTGGCGCGTCAAGCTCACTGTTGCCGTAGTAGAGAGCCAGCCCGGAGTCTGTGCCACTACTGGTGCCTGTGTCACCGCTGGAAGTTAGTCCGACCGGCGCCGCGAAGCAGATCTTCCTCTGCCTCATCTCCAGCCGCACAGCCGTGATCGGTAGCGGTTGGTCGTCGCCGTTCTCGACCGTCACCTCGACCTTGGCAGCCCGCTGCAGGTTCGCGCCAAGAATTGCCGGAACTCCAAGCAACTCGGTGCGAATCTCTCGCCCCGCTGCGCTGGCATGGACGCGCAGAATACTTCCGTCGACGACCTCCGGCAGCGGCGCGCGCCCGTCGTTCGAGTCGGAATCGGCGTCCGTATCGTCAGCGGGGTGAAGCGTCCCTGTGCTGTTTTTTGCCGCCACCGTCAGTGCGCTCACCCGCACCTCTCGGCTGAAGTTTTCCTTGAAACCCGGCGCTATGGCAAACGAGACTCGTTCGACCGGCACGTGCGCGGGAAGCTCAAAGGTCGCGACCGTCTCGCGCCCCTTGGTTGTAATCAATGACGTCTCGGCCACCATCGAATATACCGTCTGCGCCTCTCGGCTGGGCGGCACGGAGGCGCCCAGCACCATCGAAGGAGCAAATCTGATTGCCGCTGCGCCCGCTATGGCCGAGACGCTCAACTCCACATGCAGGTATCGGAACGTCGACTCCGATAGCGGAATCGACGTGGCGCGCGCGAGCCGCTGCGACACCAGATCGAAAAGCGTGAACGTGCCCAGCGCCGTGGTCTTATCGCCGGGCGCGTCCGAACCGAAAACGATCGCCGTGGCGATGAAGTCGTGCAGCGCTGGATCAAGCTGTAGCGTGACGCCGGTGTATGCCCGCTGCGGCATCTCCAGATCAAAGACTATTCGGCCGTTGCGCCAGCCAAGGTTCAGGACGCGCGCCGCTGTAGTCTCCTCTCTCGCAGCCTCGCTCATCGTAATTGCGTAGGGAAGCTCATGTGCCACTCCTGCAGCTGTGCCAACAGGAAAGATTCGCAAGTCGGCGAGCGCAACAGCCGCATGGGAAAAGATCGCTGCATCCAGAACCGCACAGGTCTGCCCAGCGCCGTTGTGGCCGCCGGGCAAGCGAATGGTGCGCTGGTATCGCATCGCCGATGGCTGCGCCACCGGAGGCTCGTTTGCCACTGCCTGCCACAGAAGCACGGCCAACAGCGCCAGAGCCCTCATCGCCTAGCCCCTGCGATGTCATCTGAGCCAGCGTCGCTCTGCCTGCTATTGTCCGTCGCGCGCAGTCCTAGCCAGTCTTTCTGATAGGCGAAGCTGATTGCCATCAGCAGCGCGCCCAGTCCAAGCAGGCTGCCCACTCGATAGCCCTGACTGAGGTTTCGCATGTCATAGAAAAATGTCTTGCAGATAGTGAAGACCAGCAGCGCCAGCGCCTGCCAGCGCAGGAATCCATTGCGCCGCCAAAATCCCACAGCCAGCAGTGCCGCGCCGTACAGCATCAGATAGGCCGAGACAGCCAGCGCCTGCTGCAGCGCAGCATCCGGTGTCGCGACCGCCGCGCTATCCCATATTGCCGAGATCTCGCGCACACCTGTCAGCACAGCAATCAGATTGAAGGCAATCGTCGATAACCCTGCGCATCCGAACCAGAACGAGGCATCCGGATGCGCACGCGCCAGCCTCAGCAAGACCGCCACGACGCCCGCGAAGATCGCCAGCCCGATTAGCGCCGTCGCGAAGTCCGCCGTCTGGAACGGAGTGTGCGTCGCGCTCCACTCCCACGAGAAGTTCCACTCGCGCAAGGTCAGCAGCAGCGCCGTTACGTCGATCAGGATGAACGCGACGATGCTAATTCTGCCCCATCCCAGCGTATGTTCGTCGGCCTGCTCCGCGCGCGAGACAGGTGCCGTGCGCAGCGCCAGAGCAGCCACCGCTGCGAAGATGGCAACGCCCGCCAGAGCCGTTCCGGTGCCGCGATTGAACAGCGTCAGATCATTCACATCGAGCAGCCCCGCCACGTGAATCCCTGTCCCGCAGTATCCCAGTACGAGCGCCGCCATCGCGAGCCAGCGCAGTACGCTCGATGCGTAGTTTCGATCAGAGCAGCTAACAGCCGCATTGCGGTCATTACCGAGTTCAATCCTCGCCGCGCACCACAGCAGTGCCAATCCCTCCACAAGCCAGCTCAACGTAATCCAGTGTCCACTAGCCTTCATTGGAATGGTAATCGTCAGTAGCATCACAGCCAATGACAGGTGAACCGCTCCAGCCGTTTGCGACTGCGGCGCACGCATCAAGACAAGATAAGTCGCTGCCAGCAGGACCATCACCCACGGGGTCAGCGTATGCAACTCCGCTCCGTCCAGCACCGAGTAGAGAGCCAGCGCCACGAACGCTGCGTTCCCCAGCGGCAGCAGAATCTCCTCCAGCAGCGTCCCGAGCGGCGTTGAATGATGCACCCATGCATCCGTCTCATCCAACGCGTGTTCCATGCGACAGACCGCAACGCTGGCGAATATCGCTCCAAACAGCGCGATAAAGATCACCGTCACCGCCAGTTCACTGGACGTATAGAACTCCGAGGCCCAGGCAACATAAAATCCAACCGTCAACGGAAATGCTGCGATCAGCAGCCGCGGCCAGCTCTTCAGCCGAACCAGCGCAATCGTCGCCACGTCGATTGCCAGCAGATACGTGAACAAAAATATCTCGTGGTTGCCGCCGGTCGATACCAGCATTGGCGAAGCGTACCCGCCGGCCAGCGCAAAGTTTGCCAGCAACTCCGAGTTCTGCGCCCATGCCATGTACGCGTTCCATGCTGTCACCAGAATCATCAACCCCATGGCCAGCGACGCGGGCATCAGGTGGAAGCGCTGGAATGCGGCCCACAGCGTCAGGTACAGCACCCCGCTACCCACCGCCTTCAGCGAGTAGGAGAACGCCGCGAATCCCTTCCGGCGAAAGCTCTCCGACCACAAAATCACCCCTGCACCTGCCAGCAGTCCGACGATCACGCGTCCGGCCGGCCCGATCCAGTGGCGATCAACCGCCATCTTCATGGAATAGGCCGTTCCTATCAGCAGCAGCACAATCGCAATGCGATTGAATATCTGCGAGCCGAGCCTGCTCTCCAGCGATTCGCTTGGCCTCTTCGCCACATCCGTCGGTGTAAATGGCGATCGCATCGGCGCGTTAGCCGAGCTTGCAGGCACGTGTGCTGCAGCCTTCGCTGCATCGGGCGAACTCGCACCCCACTCCTGCGAGCTCAGTTTCTGCCCCGCCTGTGCTGTCGTCTCGCCCGGTCTAGGTGTCGTATAACTCGCCGCAGGAATAGTCATTCTGCTTCTCGCATCGGTATCGGAGCCTGCGTCAATCCTACGTGCAAGCGTAGTAACAGCCGCCTCCAACCGCGCCACGCGATCTTCCAGAGACCGCAAGTCACTTCCCACGCCGCTGCTTTGCCGTACAGATTCGTTCTCGTCCGCCATGCCAACTACTCTAACGCCTTAACCGCAACGGGGTCACGCGGCGGAGCGCACCCTTGTCGTCAGATATATCGCCTGATACTCTACTCGCCAGTTATGCCGCCCAAACCCAAGCCCGTACCAGTGCTGGTCGTCGACGACGACGCCATGAGCCGCGAGTTGATCTGTCTGTTGCTACAGCGCGCAGGCTACATCGTCGAGTCGGCTAGCTCCGGCGAGGCCGCGCTCGTCCAAATCCGCCAAGCCACCTTCCGCCTCGTCCTCACCGACGTGCAGATGCCCGGTCTCTCCGGCGCGCGATTCGCCGCAGAACTTCGCCGCATCGCGTCGCCTGCCATGCTTCTGTTCGCCATGAGCGCAACCCGCCCGTCCGAAGAGACCCTCGAGAGCTTCGACGATTTTATTCTGAAGCCCTTCAAGGTGGCACAGATCTCCGCAGCACTATCGGCGCACAATCCTCCTCCAGCACAAGGACGCTCCCCGGAGCAAGATCCTGTTATTGCCGATTCCAATTCCGATACCGTCGTGCCTACGGAAGATCCCATACAGCCTCCTAACCAAAGCGAGCGATGGAGCGTCGTCCGTGGACCTGCCGGACGTCTTTCGCCCAATACCAAACTTGTCGCGATCTCTGCGTCTGCCTCACGACCATCCGCATCTAAACCAAGTAAGCAGAGCTCGCCCGACGAGTCTATCCTCATCGACAACACCGCCGAGTCCGTGCTGAACCAGACAACCTACCGGAGGATTGCCGCCTCGATGCCCGCAACCAAGGTTCAGGAGATGTATGACCTGTTCATCGCAGATGCCCGCAAGCGTATCGCCTTGATGCATCAACTGGCGATCACGGGAGACACTGCGCGCTTCAGCCGCGAGGCGCACGCCATCAAGGGCAGCAGCGGAATGCTGGGCGCGATCAACATACGGGCTATTGCAACCCGGTTGGAGTTGCTCAGCCACACCCCAGCCGGTTCCATGCAACCCGTCGAAAATAACGTTAACTCTTTAGATGAGTTATCCGACGCCTGCACTCAGTTGCAGCGTATCCTTGTCTCACGCGCTAGAGGCGAATGTTCATGCCCTCGGTCGAGAAGCCGCGCGAATAAGCAGAAATTGCCATAATATCGCTGCGAGGTGTCGCCAATGACCGTAAAATCCGCAACTAACCCGACGCGTGTAATAAAATCTCATCTGGCCCCTGCACCTGCTCTGCCTGTCATTCGCATCGTAGTCGCAGACGATCATCCCGTGGTGCGCTTCGGCGTGCGCAACATGCTGCACAGTGAAGAGGGCTTTCAGGTGGTTGGCGAGGCTGAAGACGGCGACGACGCTATCACTCAGACGCTCGAACTCGAGCCCGACATTCTTCTTCTCGACCTGCTCATGCCGCGCCTTCCCGGCCTCGAAGCCATGCGTGCCATCATGGACAAGTCCCCCCGCGTCAAGATTGTTCTGCTCACCGGAACCATCTCACAACAGCAGATCATCGAGGCGCTGCAGATCGGCGCGCGCGGCATCATCCTCAAGGACTCGGTTGCCGACGACCTCGCCGAGGCTCTACGCGCCGTCCTCGGCGGCGACTACTGGATCGGCGGAGCGCGCGTCGCCAACCTCCTGCAAGCCCTGCAGCAACTGACCGAACAGGTGGCCGCCGCGCCTGAGCGCAAGACCTACGGCCTTACCCCGCGTGAACTCGAAGTCGTCTCCAGCATCGTCGAAGGCTGCAGCAACCGCGACATCGCCAAACAGTATTCCATCAGCGAAGAGACGGTCAAACGACACCTCTCCAACGTTTTCGACAAAACCGGCGTCTCCACTCGTCTCGAACTTGCCCTTTTCGCCATCGCACACAAGCTCGTAGACCTGTAGCCTCTCACCCGTGGCTGGTAGCTGAAATCAGTTGCCGACCGCGTAGTTCTGGGCTAATCTATCCATTGTGCAATTGACCGGAATCAAACACATCACTCGACCAAGTTTTTGCCACGTACTCGCACTCAGCGGGGTCTTCTTCGCCGTCACGGCCGTCGCGCAGGCTCAATCTGCGCAAGCTGCAGATCTGCCCGACGCGCCCAGCGTCACGGCTGCGCCCAAGCCCGAGCCGATACCGACCGGCCCCAACGTCGTAATCGACACCACCATGGGGCGGCTGACCTGCAAGACTTTTGACAAGCAGGCACCTAACGCAGTGGCAAATTTCATCGGTTTGGCCGAGGGCACCAAGGATTGGACCATCAACGCGACCCACGCCAAGCAGCACGGCAAGCGTTTTTACGACGGGCTGACTTTTCACCGCGTCATTCCAGGCTTTATGGTGCAGGGTGTCGACCCAGTAGGCGACGGCACCGGCGATCCGGGCTATTACTTCGCCGACGAGATCACGCCAGAGCTAACCTTCTCGGTTGCCGGACGGCTGGCGATGGCCAACTCTGGACCGAACACCAACGGCAGCCAGTTCTTCATCACCGAAGCGCCCTTTGCCGAGCTGAATGGCAAGTACACTATCTTCGGCCAGTGCGACACGCACTCAATGCTGCTGGCCGCTTCCATCGCTCGCGTACCGCGCGATGCGAGTGACAAGCCCACCACGCCGGTCGTCATCAACCGCGTTACCATCGTCCGTGAGGGGCAGCCGATGCCGCCTACCCCTGCTGCTCCACAGACCGCGCCAACCACAACTTCTACTAACCCTCAATAGACGGCAACACAGCTTCGGCTTTGCCTTTACCCACCACTTACCACTCACAATTGGAGTTATTGATGCCCACCAAGCCCGGAACCTATGCCACCTTCAAGACCACCGAAGGCACCATCGTCGTCGTACTCTTCGAGAAGGACGCGCCGCAGACGGTTGCCAACTTCATCGGCCTCGCCGAGGGAACCAAGCCGTGGACCAGCCGCTCCAAGAAGGGCGACAAGCTGTATGACGGATCTATCTTTCACCGTGTCATTCCCAACTTTATGATTCAGGGCGGTGACCCGGAGGGCAGCGGAATGGGCGGTCCCGGATACAAGTTCGCCGACGAGACTAACGGCTCGCCGCACGGATTTCAAAAGCCGGGCAAGCTGGCCATGGCCAACGCAGGACCGAACACCAACGGCAGCCAGTTCTTCATCACTGTCGCCGACACCAGTTGGCTGACCGGCAAACACACCATCTTCGGCGAGGTCGTCGAGGGCTATGAGATCGTCGAGAAGATCTCGAACGTCCCCACGGCCAGCCAGGATCGCCCCAAGAAGCCGGTCGTTCTGGAGAGCGTCACCATCGAACGCATCGCGTAATCGCTGCGCACGATCAAGACAGCAAGGCCCGCTCAATGGTGAGCGGGCCTTGCTGTCTTGATCTGTGAAGATCGGTTCTTGTGTGATCGGTTCAATCTGTGAAGATCGGTGTTAGGCCCTTTGCCGAGCCAGCCGCCAAGATTAGGCGGACTGGCGCAGGGTGTAGCTGCTCAGGGTTTTGATATAGTTGCCGCGCTCGAAGGCTGCGGGGTTAGGGACCGACTGGCGGCTGAGGCTGCCGCGCATCTGCCAGATGGAGGTGTACTCATGCTCGTCCATCCACTGTAACAGGTCGGCCTGAACGCGGGAGATCTGCGAGGGACCGTTGATGAGCAGCGCTGATGTCAGCATGGCAACCTGAGCGCCCGCCATGATGGACTTCAGCACGTCTTCTGCGCTGTGTACGCCGCCGGTAACAGCGATCTGCGCTTTCAACGTACCGTAGAGAATCGCCGTCCAATGCAAACGTATCAGCAACTCCTCGGGGCGACTGAGCGAGAGCTTGGGAGCCACGCTGAGGTTGGTAATGTCGAAGTCCGGCTGGTAGAAGCGGTTGAAGAGAATGATCGCATCGGCGCCAACCTTGTCCAGTCGTGCAGCCAGATTGGGAATGCTTGTGAACTGCGACGACAGCTTGACAGCGATGGGGATACTGGTGCTGGCCTTGACCTGGCGAACCAACTCGACCAGATTGTCTTCGACTGCGGCACTGGGAATGCGAGCGTCGGTGGCAAGCGAGTAGGTGTTCAGCTCGATCGCGTCCGCGCCAGCCTGCTCTATCTCCTTGGCGAAGCTGACCCAGCCACCCAACGTCGCGCCGTTCAGGCTGCCCAGCACGGGAATGCTGGCGGCCTTCTTGGCGGTGCGGACGAGGTCTAGGTAGGTGTCCTGTCCCTGACGGAAGCTATCGTAGGCGGGAAAGAAGCCAGCCGCCTCAGAGAAGGACTCCGTGCCACGCTGAAGATCGGCGTCCAGGGCATTGCTTTCGAGCGTGAGTTGCTCCTCGAAGATGGAGGGCAGTACGATGGCAGCGGCACCGGCTGCTTCCAGCCGCTGAATGCTCTCGGAAGAATCAGTCAGCGGCGAGGAAGAGACCACCAGTGGGCTTTTCAATTTTAGTCCCAGGTATTCTGTACTTAGATCAATCATTATTTGGCTCCCAGCGGTGCAACGGCACCTTCTTTTTCTGGCGGTGCAATGTTGGGCGACTCCGAGCGTCCCGCCATGGCGGCGCGACCGGAGTAGACGCGCCATGTGCGCTCGACGTCGTCCTGCGCCTCCTTCAACAACTGCTTCGCTGTATCGGGATGGCTGCGCGTGAGCATGGTATAGCGCGCCTCGTGGTAGGCGTACTCCTTGAGCGGAATGCTAGGCGCCTTGGAGTCTAGTTGGAATGGATTTTTGCCCTCGGCGCGCAACGATGGATTGTAGCGCATCAGAGGCCAGTAGCCGGAGAGGACCGCGTTCTTCTGCTGCTCCATGCCGTAGGTCAAGTCGTAGCCATGTGCGATGCAGTGGCTGTAGGCGACGATCAGCGCCGGGCCATTGTGTGCCTCTGCCTCCTGGAAGGCCTTGACCGTCTGCGCGTCGCTGCCTCCCATGGCAATGCGAGCTACGTAGACCGAACCATAGGCCACAGCCTCCATCACAATGTCCTTTTTGCTGTTGCTCTTTCCGCCATCAGCGAACTTGGCCACAGCACCGCGCGGAGTCGACTTTGACATCTGCCCGCCAGTGTTGGAGTAGGTCTCGGTGTCCAGTACCAGAACTTTGACGTTGGCACCGGATCCGAGCACATGATCGAGTCCTCCGAAGCCGATGTCATAGGCCCATCCATCACCGCCCACAATCCACACGCTCTTTCGCACCAGCGAGTCGGCGACTGTGAGCAGAGCGCGTGCTTCGACGGAGTCGACTCCGGCAAGCTTCGCACGAACTGCGAGGACACGCTCGCGCTGCACCTCGATCTCAGTCTCCTTGGCTTGAGATGCGGTCAGGATAGACGTGACAAGGTCGTCGCCCACAATCGAGCCAAGCCGCTTCAGCAGATCCTCGGCATAACCCTTTTGCTGGTCGAGAGCGAGACGCATTCCCATACCGAACTCGGCGTTGTCCTCAAACAGCGAGTTGGACCAGGTTGGTCCACGACCTGCCGCATTCTTGGTGTAGGGGGTAGTCGGCAGGTTGCCGCCGTAGATCGACGAGCAGCCCGTGGCATTGGCGATGTAGAGCCGGTCGCCAAAGAGCTGGGTGAGCAGCTTGACGTAGGGCGTCTCGCCACAACCCGTGCAAGCACCGGAGAACTCGAAGAGCGGCTCCAGTAGTTGGATGTCCTTAACCTGCGTGTGCAGCAGGCGACTACGATCAACGGCAGGAATGGATTCGAAGAAGCTCCAGTTTTTGGACTCCGGCTCACGCAGAGGAGCCTGTAGCTCCATGTTGATTGCTTTATGCTTGGCCTCGGACTTACTCTTGACCGGGCATGCCTCGACGCAGAGCTTGCATCCGGTGCAATCTTCCGGCGCGATCTGTAGTGTGTAGGCTTCGCTCTCCATGCCCTTCCACTTTGGCTTGGCGCTCTTGAAGGTCGGCGGAGCGTCGGCCAGCAGAGACGAGTCGTAGACCTTGGCGCGAATGACCGCGTGCGGGCAAACCATGACGCACTTGCCGCACTGGATGCAGAGGTCTTGATCCCAAACGGGGATAATCTGCGAGATGTTGCGCTTCTCCCACTTTGCGGTACCGGTGGGGAAGGTTCCACCCGCAGGCAGCGCGCTAACTGGTAGTGAGTCGCCCTTGCCATCGGCCATCGCACCCAGCACCTTGTATACGAACTCTGGTGCCTGCTTGGGCAACATGGGCTGAATGTCGAAGGTGGCGCCGGCGGTCTGCGGCACGTTGACCTTGTGCAGGTTGGCTACTGCTGCGTCGACTGCGGCAAAGTTCTTTTGCACCACCGCGTCGCCACGCTTGCCGTAGGTCTTCTTGATGGACTTTTTGATCTGCTCGATCGCCTCATCGGCAGGAAGGACGCCGCTGATGGCAAAGAAGCAGGTCTGCATGATGGTGTTCAGACGATTACCCATTCCCGTCTCGCGTGCAACGGTGTAGCCGTCGATGACGTAGAACTGTAGCTTCTTGTTGATAATCGTCTGCTGTGTGGTCTTAGGCAGGTGCTGCCAAATCTCCTCGGGTCCGTGCGGACTGTTGAGCAGAAAGACTGCGCCAGGAGCGGCAGCAGAGAGCAGGTCCATGCGTTCCAGAAAGGGGAACTGGTGGCAGGCAACAAAGTTCGCCTTTGTGATCAGATACGTCGAGCGGATCGGGTTGGGTCCGAAGCGCAGATGCGAGGTGGTCACTGAGCCGGACTTGCGCGAGTCATAGACGAAGTAGCCTTGCGCGTAGTTGGGGGTCTCGGCGCCGATGATCTTGATTGAGTTCTTGTTGGCTCCTACGGTTCCGTCTGCACCCAATCCGTAGAAGAGGGCGCGGACGGTTTTGGGGTCTTCGGTGGAGAAGTCTTCGTCATACTCCAGGCTGGAGTGGGTGACATCGTCGTTGATGCCAATAGTGAAGCGGTTCTTCAGCTTATCCTTCTTCAACTCATCGAAGACGCCCTTGACCATCGCCGGAGTAAACTCCTTGGACGAGAGACCATAGCGTCCGCCGATGATGCGCGGCTGCACAGCGATAGGCGACGTGCCAGTCGAAAACGCCTCGCTGAAGCTGGTGATAATGTCCTGATAGAGCGGCTCGCCGAGCGAACCCGGCTCCTTGCATCGGTCGAGGACGGCGATGGACTTGACGGTCTTGGGCAGAGCGGAGAGGAAGGCACTGGCGTCAAAGGGACGATAGAGACGAACCTTGAGCAGACCAATCTTCTCGCCCTGTGCGATCAGGTGGTCGATGGCTTCCTCAGCCGCTCCCGCGCCCGATCCCATCAGAATGATGACGCGTTCGGCATCCGGCGCGCCAACGTAGTCGAAGAGGTGATACGCACGGCCAGTCTGATCGGCAAAGCGATCCATCGCCTTCTGCACGATTGCGGGGCAGGCGTCGTAGAAGGGATTGGCAGCCTCGCGCGCCTGAAAGAAGACATCAGGGTTCTGCGCTGTGCCGCGCAGGATTGGATTGTCGGAACTGAGCGCCCTCTGGCGATGCGCCAGCACGGTCTTCTCATCGAGCAGCGCCAGAATGGTGTCGTCGGAGATGGCCAACGCCTTGTTGACCTCGTGCGAGGTGCGGAAGCCGTCGAAGAAGTGCATGAAGGGAACGCGCGACTCCAGCGTAGCAATGTGCGAGACCAGCGCCAGATCGGCTGCCTCCTGCACAGAGCCAGACGAGAGCATGGCGTATCCGGTGGAGCGACATGCCATCACATCCGAGTGATCGCCGAAGATCGAGAGCGCATGAGTCGCCAGTGCACGTGCGGTGACGTGGATAACGTTTGCGGTCAGTTCGCCAGCGATCTTGAACATGTTGGGGATCATCAGCAGCAATCCCTGCGATGCGGTGAAGGTGGTGCTGAAGGCTCCGGCCTGTAGTGCGCCGTGCATTGCGCCCGAGGCCCCGCCCTCGCTTTCCAACTCAGCGACAAAAGGCACGGTCCCCCATATGTTCTTGCGGCCCGCCTCGCGCCACTCGTCGGCCCATTCCGCCATCGTCGACGATGGGGTAATCGGGTAGATTGTAATCACCTGCGACAGCCGATAGGCCACCCTCGCGCAGGATTCGTTGCCGTCGAGAATCACTGTTTCCTGTTCAGTCATCAAAAACCCTCCAAGTCCATCATCTATTCTGCGCCTTTGCAATTTCAACAGGCGTGAGCCTCATCACAAGACTAATCCCGTCCGGGTCTGATAGAGTGGAAACAGAGGAAAGAAGTACATGGCGAACAGTATCTACCTGCCCGTCATCGTGCTGCTGTTGGCGGCCGTGGCGTTTGCCTTGTCGACGCTGCTGCTGGCATGGTTGTGGGCTAAAATCTACTCTCCCCACAAATCGGGCCCCAGCAAGAACTCCATCTACGAATGCGGCCTAGAATCCGTAGGAGATGCCTGGATTCAGTTCAAACCGGGCTATTATCTATACGGAATCATCTTCTTGGTCTTCGACGTCGAAGCTGTCTTTCTGCTTCCGTTCGCCGTCGCATTCACCGGATTCTCGATGGGGGAGACACTGGCCATGGCGATCTTCCTTCTGCTGCTGATCGAAGGCTTGGTCTGGGCCTTCCAGAAGAATGTTTTGGTCTGGACCTAAGTACGCATCAATAAATTTTGGCAACGACTTACCCGGCACGACCGGACGATTTGACACGGAACCAAGTTGACACGGAACCAAGGTTGGCGCGGACTAGGCTGACAAGGAACTAAGTTGTCACGGAACCAAGGATTGTTTTGCGGTGGATGAACGACTCAAGAACGAATTACGCAGACAGGGAGTCGTGGCGACGACCCTACAGGAACTGTATAACTGGGGGCGACGCAGCTCGCTGTGGCCGCTGAATTTCGGGTTGGCCTGCTGTGCCATCGAAATGATTGCGACGACAATGGCTCGCTACGATCTGGCGCGCTTCGGAGCCGAGGTCTTTCGGCCCTCGCCGCGTCAGGCCGACCTGATGATCGTCGCCGGTACCGTGACTAAAAAAATGGCTCCGCAGGTCGTCCGCCTCTACAACCAGATGCCAGAGCCAAAGTACGTCATCGCGATGGGCGCATGCGCCATCTCTGGCGGTCCGTTCAAGCAGGGATACAACGTACTGAAGGGCATTGACCGCTACTTCCCCGTGGATGTATACATTCCGGGCTGCCCTCCACGCCCGGAGGCGCTGATCGACGCATTCATATCGCTACAGAAGAAGATCGACGTGCAGCAGTTGACCGGTGCAGACCGTCCACGCTTTTTGAACGGCGATTTGCCCAGTGAGTTCGCCGTGCCGAGCTTCGGCGAGCACGATCTGCTGCCGACGCACAACCCGGAGGTTTGGAGCACACCGCTGGTGCAGATTCGCCCAGCTGAGGGTGCGATGTCGCCAGTAATCGACTCCGAGGCAGGTGCCAAATGAATCTCGAAGCCATAAAATCCGAACTTGAAGCCGCAGTTTCCGGCTGCCGGTTGGAGATCATTGTTAACCCCAGTCCCTCAGCGCAACACTCTTTGCGCGTCACCGCGACGCACGCGCTGGCCGTGGCCCAGCACCTGCGCGACGCTAACGATCTGCGCCTCGACTTCTGCTCCAACGTCACTGGCATCGACTGGCCCGCCAAGGAAGTTTCGCAAAAAGTGAAGGTCAAGAATCTGATCGATGGAGTCGAAAAGGAGGTTGACGAGCTACGCAAAACCTCGACTCCCGGCTCGCTCGAAGTCGTCTACCATCTCTACTCGGTCGAGCTGAAGCACGGTCCGGTAATTCTTCGCATGAGCACCGGCGACCGCGAGGAAGACGTGCATCTGCCGTCGCTGACGCCAATCTGGCGCAGTGCAGAGCTACAGGAGCGAGAGATCTTCGACCTTTACGGCATTGTCTTCGATGGTCATCCAGATCTGCGACGGCTGCTGATGTGGGAGAGCTTCACCGACCATCCCATGCGCCGCGATTACGTCGATCCCGATGACTTCGAGTACGAGCCAACCGCTCACGATGAAGTCCTCGCCCGCGCCCAGCAGCACCTGCGCGATGCAGCCTGCCAGGTCGGTGACAACCAGCGCATCAGCGTAGCGGAGGCCCTATGACAACTGTCGCCGATCCCGCGACGCAGGTTGCTCCTCTCTACAAAGAGCAGCTGCTCGAGCTAGCCATGGGCCCGCAACACCCCTCGACTCACGGCGTTTTCCGCATGAATGTGGTGTTGGATGGAGAACACGTCGTCAAGCTGAAGCCGGTCTTCGGCTACCTGCATCGCAATCACGAGAAGATCGCCGAAGGCGAGTCGTACCTTGGCTCGATGCCCTACACCGACCGACTCGACTACATCTGCCCGATCACCAACAACTGGGCCTACGCGCTTGCGGTCGAGCAACTGGCGGGTATCGTTGTGCCGGAGCGCGCCGAGTACCTACGCGTCATCACGGGCGAGCTGACGCGGCTGCAAAATCATGCCTGCCTGCTCGGCTTCCTGATGCAGGACATGGGTGCCAGCGGTACTCCGCTGATGTACGCCTTTCGCGAGCGCGAGAAGATTCTCGATCTCTTCGAGTCGCTCACGGGAGCGCGCATGATGTGCAACTACATGCGCTTCAGCGGCTGCCGTGTGGATCTTCCCTCAGGCTGGCTCGAACAAGCAAAGAAGGTCGTCGCCGAATTCCCCAGCTTCCTCGACGAATACGAGGCGCTTCTGGTCGGCAACGAGATTCTGATGGATCGCACGCAGGACATCGGTATCCTCTCGAAGGAACTTGCCATCGCCGCGGGTATTAGCGGCCCCATGGCGCGCGCCAGCGGCGTCGATTATGACATTCGCAAGGTGGATCACTACAGCATCTACGATCGCTTCAACTTCCGTGTGCCGCTAGGCCGCGTCGGCGACGTCTACGACCGATACATGATCCGCCTGTTGGAGATGCGCGAGTCGGTCAGCATTCTGCAACAAGCGATGCGCGAGATTCCCGACGGCCCCATCATCGACCCAAAAGTCCGGATTCGCGGCTTCCGTCCCAAACCCGGAGAGGCCTACGGACGCATTGAGTCTCCCAAAGGGGAGTTGGGCTTTTTTCTCGTCAGCGACGGCGCACTAAACCCTTATCGCTATCGAGTGCGTCCGCCCAGCCTCATTAATCTGACGATTCTCGAAGACCTCTGCATTGGACAGAACATTGCAGATGTTGTCGTGATTCTGGGCAGCATAGACATCGTTCTCGGCGAGGTGGATCGATGAGTAAACTCTATTTATTTTCGTTCTGCTCACTCACGCAAAGGAGCCGTCGTGGTTGGTAAAGGCATCATTCAGGGCCTCAGGGAGACGGCGCGAAACTTCTTCGGCAGCTACGTCAGCAAGCAGCGGCTGACGACCGTGCAATATCCCGAAGAGCGCGATCCGCTGATTGAGCGCGCGCGCAGCTTTCCTTTTCTCGTCTACGACGGCGCGGATTCAGAAGCGGGACTGCGATGCACCGCCTGTCTTATCTGCGAAAAAGAGTGTCCCCCCAAGTGCATCTTCATCGAGAAGGCCGCCGATAAGCGGCTCGACGATGCTGGCAAGGCGCAGCCCTACCCAGCCAGATTCAACATCGACATCTCAGTCTGCATGAGTTGCCAGATCTGTGTCGAGGTCTGTCCCTTCGACTCCATCAAGATGGATGTGCAGTACGACTGTAGCTCGGAGGATCGCTTCGGCGGACTTCTGCTCAATAAGCAACAGCTTGCCAAGTCCAACGAATATTACAACGCGATTCACCCGACCGAAGCCGCCGCAGTCGACCAGCGCCTCCGTGAAGAGCGAGCCAAAGCCGAGGCCAAGGCGCGCGCCGCAGCCGAAGCCAAGGCCGCCAAAGTAGCGGCGTTGGCAAAGTCTACAGATGAGGTAGAAGCGGCGCCCGAAGCGCAACCCGTAGGCGGTGACGCGCAATGATGCTCTTTGCACAGATGGCCCAACCTCTCGATCAGATATTTGTTTTACTGGACCACTGGCTGGTCAGCTTCGTACCAGCTGTAGCACAGCCGATTGCCTCGGCTATTCTCTCGGTTGCTGCGATTATCCTCGGTTTTGCGCTGCTGTTCGCCATCGTAACCTGGATGGAGCGTAAGGGGCTAGGCCGCATTCAGAATCGCTTCGGCCCAAACCGCGTCGGCCCCTTCGGCTTACTACAGCCCATCGCTGACGGCATCAAGTCTCTCACCAAGGAAGACATTGTCCCCAAGACCGCCGACCACGCAGTGCACTTTCTCGCACCAATTCTACTAGTCGCGGCGTCGTTTATGGGCTATGCCGTTCTGCCCATTGGACGCAATATGGTGTTGCTCAACCTTAACGCAGGGGTGCTATATTTCTTCGCCATCAGCTCAATGATGGAACTGGCTGTCTTTATGGCGGGCTGGTCCAGCCGTAGCAAATACTCCCTGCTCGGTGCTATGCGCGCCATCGCCCAGATGATTAGCTACGAGGTTCCGCTAGTTCTGGCGTCGATCGTAATCATTATGCAGGCTGGCTCGCTATCGACCGTCTCCATCGTCGATCAGCAAACGAGCTACAGCGGCATCTGGCCGCATTGGTTCGTCTTCACACCCTGGGGATTCGCTGGCTTCGTCCTCTTTATGGTCGCCGCCACAGCCGAATCTAACCGCTCACCGTTTGACCTTCCCGAAGGCGAGTCCGAAATTATCGCCGGATATTACACCGAGTATTCTGGATTTAAATTCGCACTATTTTTTCTTGGGGAATATATCGGCATGTTCGCCACCAGTGGAATGGCGATCACGCTCTTCCTTGGCGGATGGTCCGCACCATTTTCATTTCTTACGTGGATTCCATCCTACGTCTGGTTCTTCGCCAAACTACTCGCCATCATCTCCGTCTACATCTGGATTCGTGGAACCCTCCCCCGCCTGCGCATGGATCAACTAATGAATCTGGCGTGGGAGTTCATGCTTCCCATGACGCTGCTGAATCTATTTACCGCAGCACTGTGGCACTTTATGCCCGCCGGACTCTTGCGCTGGCTGGTCTGTACTGCCTTGGTTGTCGTCCCATGTATTTTGCTAAGTCGCGGCCTGAAGCAAAGAAAGAAATTTCAAGTCCGTACCTATCATTACTCCGAATGACTTTGTCATTGCTGGGAACAGCAATGATTCGTTGTATTTGTCGTTGGCACTAATTTTGACGCAATATAAATCGAACCACACACGGTATTTCGAGCTTACTAGATGAATGTAGTTTTTCTGATCCTCGCCGCTATCTCAGTCATCGGAACCGCAGCGGCCATGAGCCTGCGCAACGCTGTCCACTGCGTGCTAGCGCTGACCGTTGGCCTTACCGGAATCGCCGCTCTTTACCTGCAACTCGGCGCTCAATTCGTCGGCTTCACGCAAATCATGGTCTACGTCGGCGCGGTTGCAATTCTTGCCGTCTTTGCCATTATGATGACGCACCAGCCAGAGTCATCCAAACCACCCACCTTCTCAAGTTTTTGGGTCTGGGGCAGCATCGTCGCCGCCTCTGTTTTTTCCATTCTGGCGTGGGCCGTACACTCCAGTTCCGCCTCCAGACAGCCTCCGTATCCGCTGCCCGACGCGACTGTCCAGCAGATCGGAGATGCTTTAATGCATCGTTTCGTCCTTCCACTGGAGATCATGGGACTGCTCCTGACCGCCGCGCTGATCGGTGCCGTCGTAATCGCGATGGATCGCAAGGAGGGGATCAAATGAACTCGCTGCAGAATTATTTACTACTCTCCTCCTTATTATTTTCCATCGGCCTGGCCGGTGCATTGATTCGTCGCAACGCAATCCTGGTTCTTATCGGTATCGAACTGATGCTCAACGCAGCCAACCTGAATCTGATCGCCTTCTGGCGTTTTGGCCCAAACCCAGCGGCCCTGACCGGCGTACTGTTTGCGATCTTTTCCATTAGCATCGCCGCAGCAGAGGCCGCCGTAGGCCTCGGAATTATTCTTGCCGCCTATCGTCATTCCAGAACCACCGACTTAGACCAGATGAACTCACTAAAAGGATAGTCGTCATAGCTCTATAATTAGACCTGCGATACATCGCTCACAATCACTAACGATAATTTTGTTAATAACCAATTATTACTTGCACTCCCGAGACTCAATGATCTGGATCGTTCAAAACCTATGGCTGATTCCCGCGCTGCCAATCCTCGCAGCAGGCGTTGCCGCACTTCTCAAACAGCGCAGCCGCCTCCTCGCCGCCTCGCTCGCCATCGGATCCATGTCCGTATCGTTCTTGCTATCGCTCTGTGCCTTCGCCCATGTACTGGCCAACCACAGCGCCCCCCAAGTTCTCTTCTATAACTTTCGCTGGTTCCAGTTCGGAAACGAGTGGCTACAACTAGGTTGGCTGCTGGATCCGCTGACCGCCATCATGTTAGTGATGGTCTCCTTCGTGGGCTTGCTCATCTTCATCTACAGCACCAGCTACATTGGGCACGACAAAAACTTTACTCGCTTCTTTTGTTTTCTCGCACTATTTGCCGGAGCCATGCTCGGCGTTGTTATAGCAAATAGCTTGCTGCTGCTCTTTATGTGCTGGGAGATCGTCGGTCTCACCTCCTATCTGCTGATCGGCTTCTGGTATCACAAGCCTGAGGCCGCAGCCGCGGCAAAGAAGGCCTTCATCACCACGCGCATCGGTGATCTAGGATTTCTACTTGGAATGGTCTGGCTATACAACAAGACTGGCACATTGTTGTTTTACGACAATGGCGCGGGCTGCATCGAGCACTCCGCACTGGCGCATCTTGTCACACAGACGACCATCTACGGACTGACTCTCTCAACCGCCATCGGCATCCTGATCTTCTGTGGCGCCGCTGGCAAGTCCGGCCAAGTTCCATTGCACGTCTGGCTACCCGATGCAATGGAAGGCCCCACTCCAGTCAGCGCCTTGATTCATGCGGCAACCATGGTAGCTGCCGGGGTATTTCTTATCGCAAGAATCTATCCGCTGATGAGTGTACAAGCCGGTTCCTCTCTCACACCAACCGTTGCCTTGCAAGTTGTCGTCTGGGTTGGTGCTATTACAGCTCTGTTTGGTGCAACCACAGCAGTAGCACAGTACGACATCAAGAGAATCCTTGCCTACTCCACCATTTCGCAACTCGGCTATATGATGATCGGCCTGGGTGTCGGCGGCGTGTCGATCGGAATGTTTCATCTCATTACTCACGCATTCTTTAAAGCTCTGCTATTTCTTGGCGCAGGCTCCGTTATTCATGGCTGCAATGGCGAACAAGACATCCGCCGTATGGGGGGATTGCACAAAACCATGCCAATAACGTTCGCTGCGTATTCCGCAGGGATGCTTGCACTCTGCGGATTTCCATTTGTATTCTCTGGCTTTTGGAGCAAGGACGCAATTCTGCATGCCGCTCGTCACTGGAATCCTTCACAGGCCCCGTATTACATGGGTGCCATTGGTGCACTGCTCACAGCCTTCTACATGACACGGCAGATGGTCTACGTCTTCGCAGGCAGATCGCGTCTATTCGATGCAAGCGTCGATACAGTGCATCTCGATCCGCATGAGAGTTCCGCGGTAATGACCACTCCGCTTGTCATGCTAGCCATCTTCGCCGTACTCTTGGGCTTCCTCGGAACTCCAGCATGGCCGTGGTTCCAGTCCTTCATGAATGGCAACCGAGCAACCTTTAGCCTGCCACCACTCTCCGACAGCGGAATTGTTTCAATAATGCTCTCATCATCTCTCTTAGTATTTCTAGGAATCGGTATGGGCTGGTGGTTTTACGGACGTAGCCCTATTGAGAATTCCG
>CAZPZL010000012.1:0-19782 GCA_964590925.1 uncultured Granulicella sp. | reverse complement strand
GCAAAACACCGCTCACGCGGCGTTCTGTGGCCTATTTTCTCTCCGGCGCTCATAGCAACAACCTAAAAAGGACCAGAAGGTCCGATAACGTATATTATGTATAGTATAGGTCGGGTAATTAAAGCAGATCTCCCTGTTAACGTGCTGCAATTTCTCTGGGAACAAAATAAAATACGGGTATCCTTCCCCATTGAGGAGGCAGGATGACGAGTCGAGCTACTCTACTGAGACGGTGAAACTAGCCTGCATATCTTTACTATAGGAGATGCCTATGCACCTTCTCTCCCGACATGCTGTTGTGTTGAGCCATGTTGCTTTTGAAGACATTGGGAGCCTTGAAGCTCCGCTTCTTGAACGAGGCTTCAGGATTGAGACAGTCGATGTTGCGACGGCAAACTTGCCATTGCCTCAGACCGAGACGTGTGATCTGTTGGTCGTAATGGGCGGCCCGATTGGTGTCTACGATCAGCAGGACTTTCCCTTCCTGCGGGACGAGATTGCCTGCATTCGCCGACGCATGGAGACGCGAAAGCCGACTCTGGGCATCTGTCTTGGAGCACAGTTAATGGCCTCAGCGCTGGAAGCACGCGTATACGCCGGGGAGCGCGGAGCGGAGATCGGCTGGGCGCCGATACAAGCGACTGCAAGTCGGTCAGATTCACATTATCAGACACCAGAGTGGTTTTCTCCACTACTGGAGCCGGATCTGCGTCTTCTGCACTGGCACGGCGACACCTTCGACCTACCTGAAGGATCGGTTCATTTGGCTAAGTCTGAAATATATGATAATCAGTCTTTTTCGTATGGGAACTTCGCGTTAGCCTTGCAGTTTCATCCGGAAGTTACTGCATCTGGGCTGGAAAGTTGGTACGTTGGACACGCCTGCGAGATGCGCCATGCCGGAATTACGGTTCCCCGTCTGCGGGCCGACTCACAGATATACGCACCTGCGCTCGAAAAGGCAGCGGCTAGGTTCTGGAGTCTGTGGCTCGACTCTATCTTTCAGCAGTCAATAGATATTCCAGATCCTCCGCCTACGAAGTGAACGACTTCGAGTCGATCATCCGAGTTGAGCGGAGTCTCGGACCAATGTGCACGTTGAACGATTGCGCCGTTAAGTTCGACGGCGATTCGGTCGCCCTCTAGTTTCATTGCGTCAATTCCCTGCGCGAGTGAGACGGGCGAGGTCAGATTCTCAAAGCTGCGGCTCTGGCCGTTGACGACGAGCTTAATGGACATGCCTCCTAGATTAGCAGGTCAATTTGGCCAAGCCTAGACGCTGGCTAACGGTTGAGGCGCAAGCGTTTACTCAGAAACCAATCGTCGGCGGCGGCCTGTGCTTTTCGGGATTCATCAATCTTAGCCTCTTGTCTGGCGTTCTCTATGAGTTGTTTGACCTGCTCGTGCTCGCACCGGCTCTGCATAAACTTCTCTCTGGCTGGGGGCACATCGAGCTCGCGCTGTTGGCGGATAACGTCCAGCCGGCTGCGGTTCCATCCGGCGACTTCGCATTGTGCGTCGGCGAAAAGCCACTCGCCGCGATTACCGGACGACAGTGCCTGTCTCGCGGCCTGTTTTGCATCGAGCCGCGTCAACTCCTGAGAGGCGATGGCTCTCTCAGCCTGATGCACCGAAGACAGCACGTTGGCCAGTGTGCTGCGATCTATTTCCTCGCTCAAGTGACGAATAGCGAGCAAGCGGTCGAGTCGTCTGGCGCTGCCGCTCATACACCGATCTCCAGGGCTTGAAGGCGCTGAATGCACTGTGCAAGTGTAACGTGCTCGCCGGACCCCTGTTCCAGGAAGGAGCGTATCGCGGGCCGGGCCTGCAGCGCCTGATCCAGCTCGGCGTCAGCTCCGGGTTTGTAGGCACCGATGCGGATGAGATCTTCGCTACGGGCGTATGCGGCCAGCAGGCGCCGGACCAGCGAGGCCTTTTTGCGATGATCGGGCGCGGTGACGACGGGCATTAGGCGGCTGATGGAGTCGAGGATGTTGACGGGGGGATACCAGCCCTCGGCGGCCATGTCGCGGGAGAGGACGACGTGTCCGTCCAGCAAGGAGCGGACGGCGTCAACCAGAGGATCCTGCTGATCGTCGCCCTCCATCAGCACGGTGTAGAAGGCGGTGATGCTGCCGTCTTTGAAGTTGCCAGCACGCTCGACCAGGCGCGCCAGCTTAGTGAAGACCGAGGGTGTGTATCCCTTGCTGGCGGGCGGCTCCCCTGCTGCGAGACCGACCTCGCGCGCTGCCATCGCGTAGCGGGTGAGCGAGTCGAGCACCAGCAGGACGTGCTTTCCGCGCGAGGCGTAAAACTCTGCGACTGATGTTGCGGCCAGAGCCGCGCGCATACGCAGCAGCGGTGACTGGTCGGAGGTGGAGACCAGCACGACTGAGCGCTTGCGTCCCTCAACGCCAAGTGAGTCTTCGAGGAACTCCTTGACCTCGCGCCCGCGCTCGCCGACCAGACCGACGACGGTGATGTCGGCGGCGGTATTGCGGGTCATCATGCCGATCAGAGTGCTTTTGCCGACGCCAGAGCCTCCGAAGATTCCGACACGTTGCCCACGTCCTACAGTCAAGACACCGTCGAGGACGCGAATTCCCGTGGCGAGCGGGACGCGAATCGGCTCGCGATCCATCGCCTTGGGGACGACGCCGTCAAGCGGCCAAGCCGTGCCAATGCCAAGCGAAGACATGCCATCGAGCGGCTGCCCGAGAGCATCCAGAACGCGACCGGTCATCTGTTCACTGAGTGTCATCTGAGGGACCACACCGAGAGCGGCGAGGGCATCTCCGTAGCGAATGCCCTGTGTGGCGTTTATGGGCATGGCAAGCACATGAGGACCGCGAAATCCAATGACTTCGACCTCGTGGCGCTGTCCCTCCTCGTCGAGGATCTCGCAGCACTCGCCGACCGAGCAGAGAGGGCCTTCGGATTCAATGGTCTGGCCGTTGGCCTCGACCACACGGCCATGCCAGCGCCACGCCGGGCGCTCGGCCAACTTCTCAAAGTAGGGGGCGAGCAGGCTCTTGTCCATTACTTCACCGGACGGCGGTTGACTAGGTCGAAGAAGCCTTTTTCGATCTCCTCAAGTTGCGCGCCGATGCCCAGCTCGACGGTGCCCATTTTGGTCTCCAACAGACAATCGCCGCGCTGCAATCTGGCATCCTCGATGACATTCGGGCGCTCAGTGGCTTCGGTCGCGGCAAAGAGTTCCTGCCAGGGCATTACGTCCGATGGAGCGACGCGCAGGACCACTCCGGTGCGGTCCTGCATCTTGTCGAGTGCGACGCGCACAACGCCTGCAAGCAGAAGCGGATCGAGCTGCGCCTCGCGGTGCAGGACTCGTCCCGCGATGGCCAACGCCAGATTAACCACCTCATGCTCGACAGAGAGAAAGTAATTCTCTCGCGTGGCGGCGAACTGCGTGATCGCATGCACTACACGCGTGCGCTCCTGCACTACAGCTGCGTTCATCTCGGATTCGAGCTCGACACGCGCGGCTTGACGACCCTGCTGAATTCCCTGCTCGATGCCCTGCTTACGCGCAAGCTCAACGGCGTCCTTGGTCATCTGATCGTAGCCCGAGGCAAAGTTGAATGAACCACCGGGACTCCACGACGCTGAGCCATCCGATCGCTTGCCTTCGGTTGCTTCACTGGCCGCACGCTTGCGTTGCGCGGCGAAGATTGCCTCGACCTCCTGACCCGCAAGCGAGCGAAACTCGAAGGGCGAAACGACCACCTCGGGTGCGACAAATGCTGCCATCGTGTCCGTGTTCATTGCTGCCATCGCAAGTCTCCTGTGTACAAATCGTTCTGCTGGTAATTAGACGGCGAGTTCGTCGTCGGCTTCCAGCTTGAGCGTTATCTTTCCCTCCGCCTCCATCGAGCGTGCGAGGACCAGAATCTCCTGCTGGGCGCGGGCCACCTCTTTGGTACGCACTGGCCCCATTGCCTCCATATCGTCTTTGAGCATCTCGACCGCACGTGAACTCATGGCCTTGAAGAGGTGGGCTTTGAGATCGTCCTTGGCACCCTTCAAGGCGAGTCCGAGCATACGCTTGTCAACTGCGCTGACCAGTTCGCGAACACTGTTCTCCGATACCGTCATCAGATCCTCAAAGGTAAACATTAGGTTGCGAATACCGATGGCCAGCTTGGGTTCGGTGATCTCGATCTTCTCCAGAATGCTCTTGCTGGCATCCTGATCGAGGCGGTTCATCATGTCCGCGACGGCCCGGAATCCGGCGTAGGACTTGCGTCCGGTCGAGCCCAGCGCCTCCATTCTGCGGTGCAATATGACGCCGACCTTCTGCGCCATCTCGGGGGAGAACTGGCGCATCTCAGCCAAACGGCGCACGCTCTCAACGCGCATCGTTTCAGAGAGTTGCATCAATAGGGTCGAGCCTCGTTTGGGGTCCAGATGGGCCAGTACCAGCGCCACGGTCTGCGGATGCTCATTTTCGAGGAATTTGCTTAACTGCTGTGGGTCCATCTTTTGCAGCATGGCGAGGTCTCCGTGGGTTTGTTCGCGCAGTTTGGGTAGCTGCGAGATCAACTCTGCGGCCTTGGCCGCTCCAAACGCATCGGTCAACAGGCGGCGGGCATATTCCAACCCTCCGCGCACGACATACTGCTGTGTCTCTAGCAAGCCGTAGAACTCGGTCAGTACATTGGTCAGCACCTCCTGGGGCACTGAGCCGAGGTGCGCAATCTCATCGGTCAACTGCTGCACGTCAACATTAGAGAGACTTTTGAAAAAGACCTTTGCCAGCTCATCTCCGACGGCGATCATCAGGATCGCGGCCTTGTGCAGCCCCGTCATCGAAGACATGTTGAATTCCGGCAATGCCTGCAACTGAAGCGGAGACGAAGAATGCTCTCTAGGCGGAGCGGCCATTGCGGGCGATGGCATCAGTCTGCCTCCCCTGAATCGCCGATCCACGTCTCCAACAGCCGCGTGCTTTCTGCTGGTTCGCGGCGGATGTGGTCGGAAACCTGCTCATAGACGCTGCGAGCCTCCTGAGCGCGTCCAGTGTTCTCGAACATCGACTGCCCGGTTAAGTTCTGTCCCGGTACAGTACGCGCGGGTAGACCTCTGGGATCGACCACGCCACGACTACCCGTGCCAGTTTGCAAAGCCAGGGCGGGCGACTCCTTCATCATCACCATCATCTGGCGGGTCATGGGTTTGAGCACCATAAACACCAGCAGAATACCCAAAACGCAGACGCCGAGCATCTTCATCAAACCAGGCTGCGCGCTGAGAAATGAGCTGGTCTGATCCATGATTCGCTGCATCGGGGTTCCCTGTGCATCGGGCAGGTTAGAGGAGAAGCCAACGTTCTCGACCACCACCTCGTCTCCTCGCGTGGTGTCGAAGCCTACGGCCGCACGAGCCAGATCTTCCAGACGCTTCATCTCCTCGGGACTGCGCGGCTTCCAAACAGCATGCTCGGCTTTGCCCGTGCCTTCGATCGACATGCGATCATTGACCACGATTGCCGCAGTTACACGACGAATTCTGCCCGGCCCCTGCTCGGTGTGCACTTGGTGTTTGGAGACGGCATAGCTGTTGCTCTCGTCCGAAGAAGTCTCAACACCATCCTGCGCCCCACTTTGGGGGTAGACTGGCAGGCCCGCCTTGGACTGAGCGGTAGAAGTCTGAGAGGCTGCGCCCGCAAGCAACGGAGGAGTTGCCGCCGGAGCCTTGCCGCCGGTAGCCTGCGCGCTACCCGGAGCAGCCGCCCCCGGCGTATTGCTGGCCGTTCCGGGAACCCCGGAAGTGCGCGCCTTGGTGTCGCGCGACTGCTCGCTCTTGTGAGAGGTGAGGGTGGCAACCTGCGCGGGATCGTAGACCTCATCGGTCTTCTCCACGCTACTTTCGTCGTAGCTTACGTTAACAGTGGCGCGGACGTTGCCCCCGCCAGCGGTTGGTTCAAGCATGGCGACCAGTTTCTCCTCAAGGGCGTGCTCCTCGTTGCCCTCCAGCGCTCCCTGCGTAGGCGCATTGAGGTTGAGACGGCCATCGGCATCGACCAGAGTGACATCGGCTGGGTTGAGATTCTCCACAGCACCTGCGACCAGTGCACGAATCGCCTCGACCTGATCGGGAGCAATCATGGGGCGCTTGAGTTGCAGCACGACTGAAGCCTTGGCAGGGGTCTGTGCTTCGCCGAAGAGCGAGTCCTTGGGCAAGACCAGATGCACGCGGGCCGAGCGAACTACGGCGACGGTGTCGATGGTGTGCTCAAGCTCGCCCTCCATTGCGCGCTGGTAGTTAACCTTCTCGTCGAATTCCGAGCCCACCCAGTTGGGTTTGTCGAATAGTTCGAAGCCCATTCGGCCAGACTGTGGCATTCCCTTCGACGCCACCTCGATACGCGCCTTGTCCATCTGGTCAGCGCCAACCTCAATGCCGCTGCCGTCGTCGGTCATCCGGTAGGGGATATTAGCGGCGGTCAACTCCTGCGCTATCTGCTGGGTGTCCTTTGAATCGAGACCTGAGAAGAGGACGCGCCAATCGGTTCGTCCGGCGTACCACATCATGGCCGAGCAGAGGGCCAGAACCATCAGAACGGAGGCCAACATCCAGCGGCGACGTCCGGGTGGCATGGCCATGAAGCGATTGCGAACGTCTCCAGCCAGTGCGCCAGCCCGTTCGAGGCCACTGCCCTGCGACGCGCCATTGGCCGCAGCCCCGCCCGTAGGAACAAGTGCCTTTCCCGACTTCGCTGCATCAGCCATCCCACCGCTCCCGATTGATCCGTACGAACTGCCTGACCATTGCTAAAGGACTGCAAATTCCAGATTAAAACTGCATTCCCATCATTGTTTGATAGGCTCCAACCGCCTTGTTTCTAACCTGCAGGGCAAGCTCGAAAGCCATGTCCGCCTTCTCGGTCGCGATCATGGCGTCATGTACTTCTACGCCCTGCCCGCTGAGCAATCCGGTCACCGATTGCGTGGCCTTGGCATCCAGCGCCGAGGTCTGATCGACCATTGACTGAAAGACTCCACTAAACGGCGTTGTCGCGCTCGAAGCGCTTGAACTGCCGGTCGAGCCTGTGCCCGTTAATGCCGAAGCGACGTTGGTTACCGCTGAACCGATTCCACTAACTGCAGCAATCACATCGCACCTCCCTGCATTGACTCACAACAAACAACTCATAACCCACAACTGTCTTAGCCCTTCAGTATTTCTAGCGAAGCGGTAATCATGCCCTTCTCGGCTTGCACCGCGGTTGCATTGAGCCCGTAGGAGCGGTTTGCGCCCATCAGGTCGACCATCTCGGTGAGCGGATTGATGTCAGGGTAGGCGACGTAGCCATTGGCTGCAGCGTCAGGGTGCTGAGGGTCGTAACGCTCCAGCGGGGCGCTGTCGTCGGTGACGATTCCGGCCACGCCCACGCCACCGGCTGCGGCGGTCGAACCCAGTCCCGAAGCCAACCCATTGCCAAGTCCCAGAGTGGCCGACGAGGTGCCGAGCATCGAGGTGGCAACTCCTTCACTGCTGTTGCTCAACAGGGTGGAAGCAAAACCATCACCGTTGGATGCTTCGAAGACAACGTGCTGACGGCGATAGGGTCCGCCGTCGGCGGTGCGGGTGGTCTCGGCGTTGGCCATATTGGCGGCCACCACCTCGGCGCGAACTCTCTCCGCCTGCAAAGCCGATGCGCTGATGTCCATCACGCCAAATAAGTTCATTGCCTGCCTCTTCGCTCACAACCTACTACTGACTTACTTGCTCTCTGCGTGAATTGCGTCCATCACGCGTGTATATTGGCTCTTCAGCAGAGAAACACCTGCGCGAAACTCCAGTTGTGACTTGGCCAGCTGCATTGCCTCGCGGTCCATAGAGACGTTGTTGCCGTCGGGTCGAGCGGTCAGCCCTTTTACCTCGGCAGCGGTGACTTCGGTTGGGCCGGACGAAGCGGTACCCAGAGCTTTAGAGAACTCGGTGGCAAAGTCGAAGCCCTGAGTCTTGTAACCTGGCGTATCGACGTTGGCCATGTTGGCTGCGGTCAGCTTCATCTGGTCACTGGCCAGATCGAGATACTTCTGAATCGCATCGCTGGTCGCCGTCGTTATCTGCATCGCGAGAGCCTCCGCAACCGATAAAGCAGTCGGGGTGCCAAACGGGGGCGTAGCGCTCTAAGAGCGCTCTCACAATCGCGCCAAGCTGTAGACGCAAAGCAGATCCGCAAATACGGGCGAATAGATGTCGGCTGGGCTTATTTGATGAAATGGATGCAGGTTAGAAGCGGCTTACCTAATTGCTTTCAACTCCAGGGATCGCGCAGTTCGCCGGTAACGCAGGTGTCGGCACCATAGGGCAGACGGCGTAGGCGGTCCAGCGACTGCTCTAGTTGGAAGGGCGAGCCGACGCCTGAGGCAAAGGAGAGCGCACCGGCTCCCAGCTTTTCCGGGGCGTAGAAGAGGGCGACGCGGTCGACCTGATCGTGGGCGAGGAACTCTCCATTCAACTCGGAGCCACCCTCCAGCAGCACGCTCTGAATCTGGCGTGATCCAAGTGTTGCAAGCACGGCGTCCAGATTGAGCCGTCCGCTCAACTGAGCCACCAGCGCCACCTCGACGCCCGCCGCCTGTAGCGCGGCGACCCGATCCAACGCGGCGCTCTTGGAGCAGAACAGCAGAACATCTCCGGTGGACGAGCGCACCAGATGCGAGTCCAGTGGCGTGCGCAGGTGCGAGTCCAGAACCACACGCAGGAGTCGGCGTCTGCGCGACAAGCCGCTGCGATCCGTGAGCAAAGGGTCATCGGCCAAAACCGTGCCGATGCCGGTGAGAACTGCGTCCGAGGCATGGCGCATCCGCTGCACCTCGGCGCGCGACTCGTCGCCAGTCAACCAAAACGGCTCCTTTGCCAAGCGCACCACGTCGGGCGGAGCCAGCATCCCATCAGCGGATAGAGCCGCCTTCAGCGTAACAAGCGGCCTTCCGGTGCGAATGAATCGTGCAAACGCAGCGTTGATCTGGCGGGCCTCGTCCTGCAAAAGACCGACGGTAACGTCGATGCCGGCCGCGCGCAGTCGGCCGATTCCCTGCCCCCGCACCAGCGGATTTGGATCGATCGTAGCCACAACAACGCGGCTAACACCGGCCGCAATCAGCGCATCAGCACACGGCCCGGTGCGACCCTGATGGCTGCATGGCTCCAGTGTGACGTAGGCTGTCGCTTTGTGCGCGCGCTCACCTGCCTGCGCCAGCGCAATAACCTCGGCGTGGTCTATTGAGTCATATAGATGCGCGCCTTCGCCGACGATCTCACCATCGCGCACCACGACGCAACCAACCATTGGGTTCGGCGAAGCAAGAGCCGCAGTCGCCCGTGCCAACTCCAACGCTCGCCGCATAAATTCTTCGTCGCTTGCCGCGCAATCCACCAAACTTACCCCTTACCCGTGATCCCTTGCCCCAGACTTACTTCACCATTGAATCGACGAAGGCGGCGCTGTCGAAGGCTAGTAGGTCTTCGATCTTTTCGCCGACGCCGACAAACTTTACCGGCAGGCCCAGCTCTGTGGCGATAGCCAGCACGATTCCACCCTTTGCCGTTCCGTCGAGCTTGGTCAACACAATTCCAGTCACGCGAGCCGCCTGAGTAAACAGCCTTGCCTGTTGCAATCCGTTCTGTCCGGTGGTCGCGTCCATCACAAGCAGCGTCTGGTGCGGTGCTCCGGAAACCAGCTTTTCGGCGGTTCGGCGCATCTTGTCCAGTTCCTTCATTAGGTCGGTCTTGGTGTGTAGGCGGCCTGCAGTATCGACGACCAACACGTTGATCGAGCGCGCCTTGGCCGCAGCGCAGGCGTCATACAGCGCAGCCGAGGGATCGCCGCCAATCTTGGTCTTGATGATCGGCACGCCGGAGCGTGTTGCCCAGACCTCCAGCTGCTCAATGGCCGCCGCCCGAAAGGTGTCGGCGGCACACAGTAGCACCGAGCGGCCCTGCGCACCGTAGTAAGCCGCCAGCTTGCCCGTAGTAGTGGTCTTGCCGGTGCCGTTGACGCCAACCATCATGACGACCTCGGGGCCGGACGCAGGTGGCGCAGTGTCGATGGCGACGGCATCCAGCACGGACTTCAGCTCCAGCTTGAGCAGTCGTTTCAACTCCTCGCCGCCAGCGATGCCCTGGCGCAAGCCTTGCTGGCGCAGGTTTTCGATGATCTTGCGTGCGGTTGCGGAGCCAATGTCGGCGGCCAGGAGTACGGACTCAAGCTCGACCAGTGAGGTCTCGTCTACTTCTCGGGTAAGAGCCAGAACCGCGCCGATGGACTCGGAGAATGACTCACGGGTGCGTGTCACAGCCTGCTTCATGCGGTCGAAGAGGCCACGCTTCTGTGGTGCAGTGCCGTCCTCTGTCGACGCAGTCGCTACCGTCTCGACCTCACGCGCCGCGTCCTTGCCATCGACCGAAGCCTCCACCTCTAAGCCTCGCTTGCCAAAGAAAGAAAATGCCATATCAACTACTTTAGAGCATTTCCACTGAGGGTGTAGGGCGTCTGGCGCTAACAAAATGCGGGGTATCTCTCCAATTCGCTACGCTCAGGGTTAGGATGACAAACGAATCTGGGTTACCCATATACGAGAACATCTCTAATCGGGAGTGATCGAGGCGTCTGGAGTGGGCGCACCACCAGAAGCAGGCGCGCCACGCCGCGTCTCCGTGGGCACGTTGATCTGCGGGTGCGAGCGGATCCACTCGGCGGGAAGATAGTCCGGGCCGACCGAATCCTGCACGAAGGTGAGCGACTGATTGTAGATCTCGTGCATCAGCGAGCGCGGGTTGCCGAGCGCCGGAGTAAGACCAATCTCACCCAGTGGTACGCGGTAGCAACTGAACTTCTGCGCTGGGTCGAATTGAAAGAGCTTGGGCGTCTCAGCTTCAATGAGGTCGTAAGCCGCAGCCAGTTCCTTGATTTGCGGGGGGTCGGTGGTGAGCTTGGCGGCTAGCGCGCGCAAGTAGCGGAAACGCCACAAACTGACATCTAGCGTGGTGTTGCATAGAGCGAAGTGACGGAACCAGTCAAGGCGAGTGGTTAATTCCGCAGCCTGAGCGACGGTCAGGTGTGGACGCGCAACATCAAGCGCGGACTTCATCTCGTCGAGCTGACGGATGCAATTGGCCTGCTGCTTGACCATACGATTGACATTCTCTAGCGTTGGCTCCAGAAACACCGCGAACTCCGGCAGGTAGTAGCGATTGGTGTAGCGCAGAAGCACCTCTCGGCGGGCGATATTGCCAGCAAAGTCGGCGTTGGTCGATGAGCCAAGCCCGAGTGGCGACCAGCACCAGGTACAGGCATCCTCCGACGCGCGCATGTAGCGAACGACTGCGGGCGCAGCGACCGAGCCGTAGATCGCGCTCGCCCAATCCAGCCACATCTGCGACAGATCAACGTGAACGTTCCATGCCAGCTCGCGCCACGCGTAGATCGCGTGTCCGTTGACGATGTCGGTGACAAGGTCGAAGCTCTGTGGCTGGTGCGTACCTCCAGCGTCAATCTCCACGCCGCCGTTGGGGCCGAGCAGCTTGAGCGCTCGCTGCATGGTTGCCGCTGTGTAGTTGACCGTCGAAGCTGGAAAGAACTGGCGTCCGATGAACTGGCCGACCATCTGATACTCGGCCATCTCGGTGTGCGGGGCGCAGTGGCCGAGCAGCGTGGAATCGCGCCCGTTCGGCTCACAGTCGGAGTGGTAGACCTTGGTCTGAATGATGACATCTGCGGGAGTCTCGCGGATAACGCGGCCCCATAGTTCAGGATGGCTGAGGCCGAACTGTCCGTAGCCAGGAGCATGAACGTAGTTTGTCCCCAGCCAGTGCGGGCTGCCGCTGGACCACGTCCGCAGATGCAGACGCTGACCCATTGGCTGCAGCACAGCGTGGTAGTGCGAGACGAACTCGTACAGTTCGTTTGGGAACTTGTCCAGACCGTTCTTTTTGCAGCGCTCGTCCTGACAGAAGGCGCTGTAGTTGTCCCAGAAAGTTGCGGAGAGGCCGTCGGCACCGGTCTGTTCGGCCCACTCCTTGACATAGGCATCGAGAACCTTCCACGTCAGCGGGTCAGAGGGACACAGCGCAGCCGACTCGTGCGAGTTTGCCATCGGCGTTCCCTTAATCGCGGGATAAGCCTTCAGCGCAGCGGTGTAGAGTGCACGAGACCACGTCTCAAAGTTGTTGCCATAGGGCAGAAGCGCGTAGACATCCACGTCGGCGTCGTGAAACTCCTTGATCAGCATGGCGTTTCGCGCCTTGTGCGATTCACCTGCCTCAACCAACTGCCGCTGTTGATCGGGAGTGAGAGCGGCGAAGACATCGGGCACGGACTGTAGCGCGGGCGAGGCGTCCAGCCTTGCGATGAAAAAGTTCGCACCGTATATCGCCGCCTGTTCGGCGACCGGATAGCTGGCATGCCAGGTGGCATTGCGCAGAGCAAAGTCTGGGTTGCGGCGATAGTGTGCAGTTCGACGAGCGACCCAGTGCTCCGGCTCGCCTGCCGCAAACAAGAGCGAGCGGGGACGCGCGCCATAGACAACAACCCCTCCAGTGTAAGTGACGGTGTAACCGTCCTGCTTCGGATGATCGGTGACAGGTAGATTGCCCGCTGAGACCAGCGCAAGAGTGATCGCATCAGACGAAGCCTTGGGCGCGCCAGCGTAGGTTGAGATGGCGGAGTCATCCAAATTTAGTTTTTTGGCAAGAATGCTTGCGGCAGAGCGGATCGCCGCGTGTCCATTGGCCGGAATCAGAATTCTGCGCTGACTTTTCTGCCCCGCCGCAGCCATCTCGGCGAATAGCGCGCTGGGATGAATCAGTGAGGAAGCGGCCGTCGCCATTCCTGCCAATAGTAAAAAGTCACGACGGGTGGGGGATGATTCGATGGACGCGGATGAGGAGTAGGCAACTGGGTTGGACGAATAACGAGTGTCGGACGAACAGCGTGTGGATTGATTGGACAACGGAAGCCTCCTGAACCGCTCTGTACTGCATTTGATAATACGACTCTCAAAGCAATGTAGTTTCAACACAAATATGAGCAGATGGAGAATCCATTGCCGCGCCTTGCGCGTTTGCATCCAACGGAGTGAATCGAAGAATGGAGACTCACTTGCGAAATCGCTCGAACTGGAAGTTGAACCTAATTGCTGGCGGCTTGGTCCTTGCCGCCTTCACCACCTCGGCCGTTGCCCAGATCCACGTCTACATCGGTCGCACTCCTCCGCCTCTGCGCTACGAAGTTCAGCCAGCGATGCCGGGACCGGGCTTTGTCTGGACCGAGGGCTACTGGGGCGACGACAGAGGCCGTTACGTCTGGCACACTGGTGTCTGGATGCAACCGCCCTACGCTGGCGCCTACTGGAGCCATCCCCACTACGACCACTACCAGCAGGGCTGGCAGATGCATGAAGGCCACTGGGATCACGAAGACCACGACACTCATCACGACTTTGGCCACGATAGAGGCCACCGGTAACGTTTGAATTTGCCCTCGTAGTCGGACCGGTTCGGGGTAGGGATTCAATAACGATAGACTGTAGAAGTCATGCTGCGAGTTCCCTACCCCGACCTCTACCACGCACTGCACAGGGCCACTCTGCACCTTGGCCTGACTGACAACGAGGACGACCAGCGCGCGGCACTTTGCGCCCGCCTCTTTGCCGAGACGACGCGAGACGGCATCTACACCCACGGCCTCGCGCGCTTTTCCCGCTTTGCCAAGATGGTTGCTAACGGATGCATCGACATCAGCGCTCGTCCCACGTACGTCTCTGGCGCCAATGCCATCGAGCGTTGGGACGGCCACCGCGGTCCAGGTAACCTCAATGCGCACGCTGCCATGCTGCGTGCGATTGAGTTGGCTCGCCTGCACGGTCTGGGCGGCGTCGCCTTGGCCAACACAAACCACTGGATGCGAGGTGGCAGCTACGGCTGGCTGGCCGCAGACTCGGGCTTATTTGCTCTTTGTTGGACCAACACTCTGGCCAACCTTCCCGCTTGGGGCGCATTGACACCGACGCTTGGCAACAATCCGCTGGTCATAGCCGTTGCTCGCGACAATGGCCAGCATATCGTGCTCGACATGGCTCTCTCGCAGTTTTCCTACGGAGCAATCTCCACCTACTCCGCACGCGAAGAGCAACTGCCGGTCCCCGGAGGCTACGACGCGGAAGGTTGTCTCACCACCGACCCCGGAGCCATCGAAGCCTCACAGCGAGCGCTGCCCATCGGCTACTGGAAGGGATCGGGACTGGCAGTGGTGCTTGATCTGCTGGCTGCAATGCTCTCTGGCGGTCAGGCCACGCACCAGATCTCGCGCGATCCCACGCAGGAGAGTGGCCTCAGCCAGATCTTTCTTGCCATTGACCCTACCAGTTTTGCTGCACGTCCCGATCTGGAGCGCATTGCCACCGCCATCGTCGACTCATTGGCCGCCGCCGTGCCCATCGACCCCGCCAAGCCCGTACGCTATCCCGGCGAAGAGACGATGCGACTGCGCGAGGAAAATCTCCGCCTCGGCGTTCCGGTCGACCCCACCCAGTGGGCTGATCTGCTTGCCCTGTCGTTTTAGGGCAGGGTCCCCATTACCGTAATGCGTCAAAGGATTGTCATTCTGATCCTCGAACGAGATGAATGTGGTGGCATTTGCGGCTATTTTTCGTCGCGTAGCAGTGCGACTGCGGACCAGAGAACCGGAGCCTGACCGTGCAGATTACCCGTCTCTCGTCTGCGATCGAGATAGTATTGTTTGCTATTGAATTTGCCGGTTCCGGTGCAGACCTGGGTGACGTCGTGGTTCTGATCGACATATCCGGCGGCGGCGATCCATCCGCGACGAGCGACCGGGCCGTATGTTGCGGCGTCTAGCCACCCGTGTTTAACGCCGGTGATGAGTGCAAAGCTGAACATCGCGGTGGCGGAGGACTCCGACCAAGACTCAGGTGCGTCGATTAGTTCGCGCCAACTGCCGTCGGGGTTCTGATACTTCATCAGGCCAGCCATCATCAGCTTATATCCTGCCAGAATGCGTGGGCGGTCGGGGTGATCTGCGGGAAGCGAGCGCAGCATCTCGGCCATTCCGGCGGCGAACCATCCGTTGCCTCGTCCCCAGAAGTACTTCACGTCGGGCGCATGGAAGAAGAGGCCGTTGGGCTGCTGTAGGCGGTCAAGGTAGGAGACCATCTCGTGCGCATCGCGGTCGAGGTACTTGCGGTCGCCAGTGGCTCGGTAGGCCTCCAGCTGCAACATGGTGAGCATGTACATGTCGTCGATCCAGTAGCGCGTCTCGGGCGAGAGGCCGTCCTTTACGGCTGCATCGTGCACATCAGCAGGAAGCTCCGGTGGAGTGTCGGGCGCGAGCGGACCCCACTGGCGGTCTGCCCAAGAGAGGCCAAGCTGTAGGTACTTCGGATCGTAGGTTGGTAGCGCTTTGATCTGGATGGCTATCTCCAGTGGCATAACTCCGAAGATAGAGTCGTCGACGTGATGGCGCTGCGGTGTGCGACCCGTGCCGCCCGGTAGCAATGGGTTGAAGAGGGCAATCAGACGGTCGCGCAACGAGTCGTCATGAGTGATGGCAGCGAAGGTCATCGCTCCATAGAATGTGCATACATACGGGTAGCCGAAGAATCGGGCGCCCTGCGGTCCGGTGACGAAGCGCTCGGAGAGAGCCTTGCCTACCTCGGCAGGCGAAGCTCCGCGCGGCCACACAGTAAGGTTGCCGGGCGAAGGGGGAATCACCTCGTGATATGGGCCTTCGGGAACGCGACGCGGAGGCTGGCTGGCATTAGTGTCAGACGGGACTATGGGCGCAGACGTGGAAGGAGGCGGTGCCTGTGCGGGCAGATTCGTGGCGAGAATAAAAATGGCACAGAAAAATGAGAAAGAGCGGAGATTCATTGATTCACCCTTGAAGATTAGCAATAACCCGTCGATGGATCAGTCTACGTGGCGTGGATGAAGTTGGACAACTACAGTAAAGATGGAGATGGAGAATCAATCGTCCGAAATTAGCCTCTCCACAGGGGGCTGGGCCGCAAAAAATATATGCGGTTACATCATCACACGGTCGCGTTACTTGCCGCCTGACAGATTTCTATCTGCTGTAGAACTAAGCGCGGCGGCGGTAGCGAATGGCAAACTCGTAACCGGGGTTCGGCGGGAAGAGGCGCGCAACCAGACGCAGGCGATCTGCGAGCGCCTGCGGGGCCAGCAGCGGGTACTCACGCTCGCGCAGCTCGGAGTAGTCGAAGTCAACCGCTAGCGAGAGCATATAGATAGCAATGGCATCGGAGAAGGCGGCCTCGATAAACTCGGCGCGAGCCTTCTCATCGATGCGCGGCTTGCCGTCGCGCGGCGAACTCCGGGTAAGGGCTTGTGTCCGACTCTCCCAAGCATCGAGACTGGTCTCTCCGCGCACGTCGGCGACAGCCTGAGTCCATGCAAGATCGCTGAATATCTCTGGGATGCCCGCCTCATCAACCAAGGCGTGGCCGACGTTGATAAAAAACTCAAAGGCAAGGGAAAAGCGGTCGTTCAACAGGCGAGCGGAGAGAAAGATGCCTTCCCGCGCGTCGTCTCCTGTCGGGGCTGTTGCGCCTATACCAACGCCTGTGTCCAGTGCGGCGTTGCGATGGCAGATGGAGAGATCGGCCAGCTCTGGAGTATAGACGGGCGAGATCATCGGCTCCTCTTTGCCGGTGCGATGAGCAGTGGGCGCGGTATTGCGGCCCTCGGCCATCGCTAGCGGGACAAAGTAATAGGTCTTGCGCTGCAGTGCTACAGCTACGGGTTGCGGAACTGCCTGAACCATGCGAACCAACTCCGCGTCATCAAGGTTCGTCTCGCCGAATGCTGCAAAGTACATGCCGTTGGTCGCGGTACGCGCCGCAGTTTCTCTTGCCACCTGAGTGGCTGCCACCAGCCCGCTTTGTATACGATCTTCCATTGTCCTCACAACTTCCGCCATAAACCGTTATTCTACCTGCATGGCGCGGAGTTTCCCTATCTTGTTTCGCGCACCATGAAGGAGTGAAATTAAACGCTATGCAGTCAGCTCGCCCTTCGCGCACAGCCCTGAGTGTGGCTCTGCGCCGCGCCGCGCACCAGATCTACGATGCTCGCCCGCTGGTCTTCGACGATCCCATCGCAGTAAGAATTCTTGGCCCACACGCTGACCTGTTGCAGCGAACGCCGGGTCGCAATCCAGCGTACAAGCCAAGGCCGCACTCGATCAGCCTGCGCGCTTTTCTAGTGGCTCGCAGTCGCTATGCCGAGGATCGGCTGGCCGAGGCGGTCGCGCGCGGCGCGACGCAATACGTCCTGCTGGGCGCGGGGCTGGATACCTTTGCCCATCACAATCCGTACTCGCGGCTGCGTGTCTTCGAGGTAGACCATCCGGCGACGCAGCAGTGGAAGCGCGAGTTGCTGCGCGAGAGCGGACTTTCCTGCCCTGCGCGCCTGACATACGCGCCGGTGGACTTCGAGCGGCAGTCGCTGGCCGCGCAACTTGTCGCCGAAGGATTCGACTGCGCTGCGCCGAGTTTTTTCGCATGGCTTGGCGTGGTGCCTTATCTTACCCGCGAGGCTTTCCGCACAACGATCAGATTCATTGCCGCGCAGCCCAGCGGCAGCGGCGTTGTCTTCGACTACAGCCAGCCGCGTTCAGCGCTTGCGCCCAACGAACAACGCGCGCGCGATTCACTGGCCGAGCGCGTACAACTGGTGGGCGAAGACTTCCGCAGCTTCTTCACCCCCGCCGAGATTGCAGCGGAGTTGAGCAATTTTTCCTCGATTGAAGACATGGGCTCCGCGGAGATCAACGCGCGCTACTTCGCGGGTCGCACCGACGCGCTGCGATTGCACAGCAGCGCAGCGCGATTCGTCAGCGCATGGCACTAGGCGCTGACTGCGGTGGGCTTCTGGTCGGATGCCACCCAGCCGAGCGATTGCAGTAGGTAGGACTTCAGGTTTTTGCGTTCGACGATGGCGTCGAGGAAACCGTGCTGCAAAAGGAACTCTGATCGTTGGAAACCTTCGGGTAGTCTTTGCCGCGTGGTCTGCTCGATAACGCGCGGTCCGGCGAATCCGATCAGCGCACCCGGCTCTGCAATGTTGAGGTCGCCCAGCATGGCAAAACTGGCTGTCACACCGCCGGTGGTCGGGTCCGTCATCACGGAGATGTATGGGATGCCTGCGTCGTCCAGACGTGCGAGTCCTGAGCTGATTTTCGCCATCTGCATTAGTGAGGCAATGCCCTCCATCATGCGAGCGCCACCGGAGGCTGCAATGATAATCAGGGCAGCTCGCGTGGCCAGTGAACGGTCGATGGCCCGCGCGATGGTCTCGCCGACCACCGCACCCATGCTGCCGCCGATAAAGCCGTACTCCATAGCGGAGATCGTCACTGCGTGTGGCCCGATGCAGCCAATGGCGTTGACAATGGCGTCGTTGAGTCCGGTCTTGCGACGCGCCTCATCCAAGCGCTGCCGATAGCACTTCAGATCGGTAAACTCCAGTGGGTCGGTTGAGCGCAGATCCAAGTCGACTAATTCGTAGCCGGGTTCCAGCAGCAACTCGACGCGACGCCGCGCGCTGATGTAGAAGTGATGCCCACAGCGAGGATTCGGGCAGACATTGAGGTTGGCCGCAAGATCCTGCTTGAAGATCACCTGGCGACAGCTTCCACACTGCGTCCAAAGTCCCTCGGTACGCACCGTCTTCTGCGCCTCGTTGACAATTGCATTGTCTTCCCGCTTGAACCAGCTCATAGTGCTTCCTCTGCAATTCATTTAGCCGACGATCTATTGTATCGGGACAGCCCCGACTTTGGCGCGCTTCTGCTTTGCAGCAAGTCTCCGTTCTCAACACCGCAAAAATAAATCCGAGCGAATCGCCTACCCGCACGTCTGTAAAGTAGAAGGAATAAATGGACGCCATCGGGGAGCAGAGTTTGCAATGGTTAGCGGCAGAGCGGGTAGAAGCCGAACCCGATCTATCGGTGCTGGTGCATGACTACTCCGGCCTGCTCTATCGCGTAGCACTCTCGCTGTTGCGCAACACCTCCGAGGCGGAAGACGTTGTTCAGGAGGTCTTCGTGCGCGTCCTTCAGCGTCAGCAAGAGCTAGCCACGATCATCGAGCCAAGGCCGTGGCTGGTTCGCATCACCTGGAACCTCGCGCTTGATCGCCGCCGCCGCATCCGCCCGCAACAGATGGACGATCTCTTTGCCGAGAGCCTCGTCTCTGCCGATCTGCCCGCCGACGAATCTCTGGCAGAGGCCGGACGCATTCGTCAGGTACTCGACGCAATTGAGAGATTGCCGCAGCGAGAACGTCAGACTCTGCTGCTCTCGGCAATGGAAGAGCTGAGCTCCGTGGAGATCGCAGCAGTTCTGGGCCGCAGCGAGTCAAGCGTTCGTTCGCTGCTCTTTCGCGCGCGCACGCACCTGCGCCAGCGGCTGAAGAGTTGAGCTATCGGCTGGAAGATTAGGAGGAATGATGAAGCTTGATCAACCGAATCACGACGACGCAATCGAGAAAACTCTCGCAGTCCTACAGCGCGCCGCGCCGCCAGAAGGAATGGAGGAGCGCATCCTACAGCGCCTGCATCAGCACACCAGCGTAGCGCCCACCGCACAGTTTTTCTGGCGCGATCTACTCGCTGGATCAGCGCTTACCAGCGCATGGTGGCGTGGTGCAGTCAGTGGTGCCGCAACCGCAGCGCATCCACGCGCTCGGGTGTTCGCTCGACGTGCCG
>CAZPZL010000011.1:0-19957 GCA_964590925.1 uncultured Granulicella sp. | reverse complement strand
GCGCGTAGAGCGGGCCGGTGGGCAGGCCGTCGTCGCTCTTCTCCTTCGAGCTGAACAGGCCGCTGGCTCGCATCGCGTCTTCGGAGAAGTGCTGGCGCAGAGCGTCGCGCATCTGGTTGAAGTCATCTGGCGCGTAGCCGATGCGGAAGGTTTTGATCGTCTCGGCGGAAACGCCACGTCCGGTCAGATACTCTCGCGCGCGCGCCGCTTCAGGCGAGTGTAGCTGCGCCTCAAAATACTGCGTCGCGGCCTCGTGCAGGTCGATCAGTTGTCGCCGCAGTCCTGCATCTCGCGCCTCCTCCGGCGAGTTGAACTCCCGCTTGGGCAGCGCGATTCCAGCCTTAGTCGCCACCGCTCGCACCGCTTCCGGGAAACTCAGCCCCTCCATCTTCATCACGAAGTTGAAGACGTCACCCTTCTCGTGGCAGCCGAAACAGTAGTAGTAACCATGCGTCGCGTTGACGCTGAACGAACCGGTCTTCTCCTTGTGGAAGGGACACAGACCAGTGTAATTCTGCGCACCGGTCTTGCGTAGCTTCAGGTACTCGCCGACGACGCGCACGATATCGGCCTGCTGCTTTACGATTTGTGCGAAGTCATCCGGCATTGTCGGTACAATTCATTCCGCAATCTAAGAGTGTAGATGATGCGAGGCATTTGACGTACCCCTTACAATAGAAATCGATGCCGACCCCTGAAGAGCTTGACCGCATCTGTATAGTTTTGGTGCGCGCGCGCAACCCCAACAACATTGGAGCCGCAGCACGCGCCATGCACGACTTTGACCTCCGCCATCTGCGCGTGGTCAACGACTACCCCGTGCCGTTCGAGAGTGCGCGCTCGGCGGTTGACGCGAACGAGGTTCTGGCCGACGCTGTCGTCTTCGCGAGTGTCGCAGAGGCTGTCGCCGACTGCACGCTGGTGGTGGGAACTACCGCCGTCGGAGAGCGCAACCTGCAACATCCGCTGCTCTCGCTGGCCGACGCCGCACCACGCTTGCAAGACGAATTGCGCCGCGGCGCGGGCCAAGTGGCGCTGCTCTTCGGCTCCGAGAAGACCGGTCTGAGCAACGAGGAGTTGAGCCACTGCAACTGGCTGCTCACCATTCCAATGCAGAAACATGAGGGCATGCGCCACGCTTCGATGAATCTGGGGCAAGCCGTCGCCGTCTGCCTCTATGAGTTGGTGCGCGTGCAATTGGAACAGACGCGAGAGAAGAGCTTGCCCCAGAATACGATGAGTGAATCCATGTCCTCGACGACCAACGAATCGGCGACTGCAGCAGACCTTGAACGGTTGACCACGCTTCTGTACGAAACACTGGAAAACTCCGGTTACCAGCGCCGTCACCCGGCCCACTGCGAGCCTATTCATCTGCGCCGTCTGCTGCGCCGCATGGTAGAAGATGCGGGCGACGCCGCCATCTGGACAGGCATCTTCCGCCAATTGCTGTGGAAGCTACGCCGCTTCAGCTAACACGGTTTGCCGAAAAAACAGCTCGCGGCGCAACTTGAAAAATGCGAGGACTCTTCCCCTTCAGTTCGTTCAATGGTCAGAATGGCAATCCATAAATTCTCAATTTGAAGCTAAGTTGTTTTACGGCTTCATTGGCCCGCCACACATAGGGGAAAAACTACTTTGCGTTGTTTTTGAATATCTCTTCGGCGAGGAAATTCTCCACCTTGGCCTGATCGTGCAGCATCTCGAAGTAGGCGCTCTTGAGCAGTTGCGCTCGTCCGTCGTGCAGCAGCTGGCGAATGTGCTGTTGCACCACAGGGTCCGAGATGTCGCGCTGACCGGCTGCCTCTCGTTCCAGCAGCTTATAGATGGAGTAGCCCACGGGCTTCTTCTGCTCGTCAATCAGTGGAAATACCTCTGTCATCTGTCCGGGCTTCAGCTTCAAAATCGCAGCACCAACCGTGGGATCTGCCTTCAACTTGCTCTCGGTGACAAACCCCATGTCTCCGCCGCTAGGTGCGGTATTCGGGTCCTCGGAGAAGTTCATGGCGATGGTTCCAAAGTCTTCGCCGGAGTCAAGGCGGTTCTTAAGCGTCGCAATCTTCTTCTTGGCTTCGGCATCGGTGGTTGCCTTGCTGCCTTGTAGGTTTCCCGGCTGTGGCGAGGGTATGCTGGTCACGCTGATCGACGCCAGGTGGTACTGCGTCTCGACGAGGTTGAACTCGGATTTGTGCTGGTTGAAGTAGTCGGAGATGTCGGCGTCCGAGACGGTGACCTTGGAGTTGATCTCCTTGTTGAGCAACTTGTCGATAGTTAGCGAGCGGCGCAGGTCATGCTTGACATCGTCGAGTGTGCGACCGGAAGCCTTCAACTGTTGCTGAAACTGCTCCTCTGTGAAGGGAGCCTTCATCTCGGTCAGCTTTGCGTCTACCTCCTCGGTGGTTGCAGTCAGGTTCATCTTGGCCGCGCGCTGCTCGACGATTTCCTCGTCGATCAGCGCACGAACCACATTCAGGCGCAACAAGTCAGACTGTTCTGGCGAGGGAGTCTGATCCTGCGCCTGGCCCAGTTGCGCCTGGTACATTCGGTCCATCTCGGCGCGCTGGATGGCGTGGCCGTTGACCGTGGCCACCACATCGGCGCTGGGTGCGCGATGACATCCCGCAAGCAGAATCAACGCGATTGGAAGCAGCACTGCGCTTGTCCTGCGTTCCGTGCAGCCTGCACCGCCCATCCCAGTCATCCTAGCCGATCCCATTCTCACTCTTTCGCTCCTGTTGCTACATCCCAATTTTAGACCCATCTCAGTGGCAAACCACACCTTGATCGAAGATTCACTGCCCTTCGCATCGTTCCACTAGCTGGCCGGCTTGACTGCGGTTGGTGCAGGCTGTGCGGCTGGTGCAGTTGGCGTAGCCTGTGTAGGCGCTGCGGTTGCTGCTGGTGCTGTATTCGGCACAGGCGGCACGGCGGGCGGAGGAGGAGTCAGGCCCTCGGCCCGCAAGGCGTCGTCGATGACGTGAAAGAGTGTCTCGACGGGAATTACGCCCTCGATCTTCTCACCGTTGACGAAGAGAACCGGCGCGGAATTGATGCGCAGCGGTTCGGCTGCTGCCTCGTCGAACGATACTTTTTCGCGGCTGCTGTCCTGTTTTTGAACGCAGGCGGCCAGCGCCGAGGTGTCCACCTTTTGCTGTACTCCCTCGTCAAGCGTCAGTTTGTCCAGCATCTGATTGGCTTTTACCGTAGTACTGTCGATCCCCATCATATCGCTAGCGTGAGCGTGCACATAGTCCACAAAGTTCCAGTAACCAGTCGTGGTTGCATCGCCCAGACAGTTGGCATCTACGGCCGCGTGCATCGCCCAGGGATGGATGTCGTACAGCGGAAAGTCGCGATAGACCACGCGCACCTGATCCTTGTAGCGATCCAAAACCGCGGGAAAGAGCGTTGCATTCATCCGCGCGCAGAAGGGGCACTCGAGATCGTCGAAGCCCACTATGAGCACCGGCGCGTTTTCCGGGCCGCCGCGGGGCGGACGTCCCTTGGCTGAAACGCGATCTCGCGGGTTCTGACTGATGTCGAATTTGTTGAACTGCGCCAACGTCTTGCCGTCGGTCGACAAGAGAAAGGGCAACGGCGCGGTTGACTTTCCGTTGGCAGTAAGCGTCACCAGAATCTGGTCGTATCCGGGCACCTCGCCCGGGGTGGGCGCATTGATCGACATAGTGTAGTCGGGTGACAGGCCAGCCCGGTTGCGAATCATCAACTCGACCCGACGAGTCATGTCGGGCGATAGCTTCACGCCCAATTGAATCGTCTGCGCGCTGCCTGCCATATCATGGAGCGGAACGCCGGTTTGAGCATGGCAACCCAGTGCCGCCAACGAAACAATCATTACGAGAGAACGCAACGGCACAAATAAACGCAACGGTCGGGCTCCATTCAATACACCTTCGATTATCTCACGCACAGCAGACGCACCCTCTATACATACAATCAGGAAACAACGACGACGCGCCTGCTTCCCGTTCCACGACCCTGTACTGTGCCTCAAAACAGCTGGCTGGAGCGGCGCAGATTCCCCGCGCTGCCGATATTGGCCAGGGTGAAGCTGAACTTGACTCCGCCGTCGTTGCGCGCCGAACCAAGTTCGTACTTCTGGTACTCGACACTGACGCCGCAACAGTCCCAGTTGTACGCGGCCTCAATTGAGCCGTACTGCGGCGTCCCCAAGTCCAGATCAATTCCGGCGCTGGATGCCACGCTTAGGCCCGCCCGGGTTGGTTTGCCGAATCCCAGCGTTGTGCGCATCTGCTCGAACTCCGCCACACTGGAGGCAACTCCCTCGACATATGCCCGCCCAGGCGCATTCAGACGTGCGAAGCTCACTCCGGCAAAAAAATCGTGCCGATGCGCGTCCGCGTAGATGTTGTTGGCGGTGAATTTCTTGGCCCCTGTATCGTAGTCGAAGTCCCACTCGAGGTCAGTCTTCTCCGAGGTGCGCACGCGCAACCGCGAGACCAGCGGCGAGATGTTGCGCGGCTCGGTCAAAAATGCAATACCGGAAAAGTCTAGCGTTGTGCCGAAAATGTTGCGCTTACCCTCGACCACCGCGCCTCCAAAGCTGGGGTCGAAGAAATACTTCTGGGCCACGCGCCAACTGATCCACTCGCGATTGCCGCAAACCGTCGGCGTCTGGTCAATTTTGTTTGTGGCTTGGCCGGGATCTCCGGCGTCGGCTCCGCCTGCAGCATTCAGAACCTCGGTCGCATCCGCAGCTGTTCCCGCCGTGCGACAGGGATTCTTCTCTGATCGTCGCAGAAACAGCCGCTGTGTGACGCCGTACTCCAACTCATTGGTGTTGCTGGCCACGTCGACCTCGTCGAAGCGCAGCACCTGCTGGAAGTTGTCGATTCCGCTGGCGTATCGGTAGGTGAACTCCGGCTCAATGGTGTGCTTCACGTCGTGACGCAACAGCCGCCGCACAAAGCCATCGTCGAATGTCCGCTCCACCAGTGGCGGACGCAGATCCACCTGCACCTCAACGTCCTCGCGGTTCAGCGTGGTGAGGCTCTCCACCTCTGGCACACTTGAAATCTCTGGCAACCGGCTGCGGCTGTAGAACGTCTCGCGCGCTGCCACCGAAGGCCGAACGCGCCATCCGCCCGCGGAGAAAGGCCTCGCCAACTCTGGCCGCACGTCCACCCGCTCGATCATACCTCCGGTAACAAAGTTCGACTGAATCCTCTTCAGCATCGCCACCGAGCTGTTCATGTTCCACTCGAAACCGCTCACGCCCAACTCGTGGTCGACGGCGGCAAACTCGACGGCTGGCGCGTGGAAGATGTGAACCTGCTCTTCGGTCTGAGTCGAGGATGCAACGCGCTTCTCGCCCTGATAACGGTCGCCTTCCAGAGCCATCGCCATACCGTTCTGCTCGTGTGAAAGGTAGATCGTCGAGACCACGTCGCTCGATACGGCCTGATTGAAGTTTGAAGAGAACGCCTCGCGGTAGGGAAACGAACTGAGATACTCGACGTCGGCCACGGCTCGTGTCTGAGCGTTTGCTGGAGGGGAATTTGAAGTATGCAATCCCTCTCCCTCGCCCACCGCTGTCTGGTCCCCGACAAACATATCGCGCCTTCCGCCGAAGACCACGTCTGTGCCGCTCTGGTTGATGTAGCTTCCACCTGACGGGGTATATCCACGATCCCGCAACCCGCTGTAGTGCGACTTGACGAAATCCTGCCCCAACCCGCGATAGTGGAAGCTGGCCGACTGCTCCCATCCGCGCGCCGAGTAGAAGATCGAGCCCACGGTCAGATCTGTGCTGCGATTGATCGCCCAGTAGAGCTGCTCGCCGATAGTATCTCCCTTGCTGGCCGAGTTGATGCCGATCTCTGGGATCAGGAGTCCGCTCTGTCGCTGGTCAGCATCGACCGGATGCGTGACATACGGCAGCCAAAGGACGGGCAGATTCATCAGATGAAAGACGCTGCCGCTGGCCGACGCCTTCTCACCGTCCACGCGGAACTCGGAGGCCGACAGAAGCCAGTCCGGGTGCGCCAGACGGCACGAGGTCAGCGTCCCATCGTATATCTGGTACTCGCGCGGCCCGGTCTTGACTACTAGCCTCCCACTGAACAGGAAGGGATTGCTGTTGGTATAGGTGCGATTCTCGCTTGCGCCCGTCGCACCCTGCTTCGACTTGATTCCCACTGAGCCGGTCACATCATAGAATCGCCCGGTCTGCGTCTCCATGTTGATGATTGCATGGCTGGCTCGAATGCTTTCGTCGTTGGCGCCGCCAGTCACCAGCACGTTCCCAGTCAAAGTTGCATCCTGGGTATCCCTGTCGTAGACGATGTGATTGGCCTCGATCATCCGGTCGCCGTAGCCGACCGACGCGTGTCCGTCCAGAGTGTACACACTGCCTGCGCTCGACTGCGTATCCGACTCGATCACTACCAGCGTCCCTTGGTCGTCCGGCACCGGCACGGCATCGGGATAGCGTGACTCTTCGGAGATCGAATCGGGAGAATTCGGCAGTTTATCGGGGGACGTCCCGTCAATCGCGTTTGCAGCCTCAGCTGTGGCAGTTTGCGCTGCAACAGGACCGGTGAGCGCAAGAGGTGCCTCTCTGGTCACCTGCTGTGCGGAAAGATGAGCAAAACTTACCCCGCCAGCCGTGATACTTATGAAGAAGCAGTTGCGTACGAAACAGCCGACGCGTAGGACGATAGCTCTTAGCTGCAGCGTGCGCGCCACAGTCAGCCGACTGATCGTATTTGTCACAAGTAACACTCTTTAGAGGTTAGACGATTTCACGGAAGTGAGTTTGAGTTTTGAGCAAAATGGGATCTGCACTGCTGGACACCGACGCGCTCGACCCGGCCTATGACGAGCGGCCTGGCGACTCTCGCGCCCCGCTAGACCCATCTCAGACTACGTCCGGCAGCGCCAAATCCGCCGAGAATCTTCGCCTCCAGGTTGCTGAGCGGCTGGCCGCGCATCGCAGCCGTCGCAACACTCCTACCCAACAGGCAGTCAATCTCACGCCCGCGCCCAAACGCAACTCGCGCATCGCCGACGCAGTCGCCCAGCGTTACGCCAACTCGCCCAGCTACCGCGCGGTGCTTGCCGCCGAGGCCGAACGAGCCACCCAACAGGCTCGCGCCGCCGCCGAGGTCGCCGCGCTCAACGCAGCCGCTGTCGCTCAGGCACAGCAGCAGTTGCTCGAAAGTCTGCAGGAGCATACGCAGCTGCCTCCATTGGAAGCCCCGCGCGAATCCCCGCACGAACAGCAGGCTCAGCCCGAGGCGTCTAATCCGCTACTGTGGTCCGATCCCGCGGGGTCCTCACGCGCCTTCGTGCCACCTCACTGCACACACAGGCCAGCACACAAGCCGTCGCATCGAATCGCGCCGGAGCACCAGACTCAAGACCAGTCGCACGCCGCGCTTACCGTCCGACTCTACGAAGACGAGGCCAGTGCCGCGCACATCGATCTCAACGTTCCGCTGCACTCAACGATCCCTAACCGTGTCACGGCACCGCAGGAGCGTAATGCCGCCGAGGAGACTGCGCTTGACGAGGAGATCGCCTTTCGCCAATCTCCCGTCTTTGAGGATCCGGTTGGCCCTGCCATGCCACTGCCAGCCAACCTCATCGAGTTTCCCCGCCAACTGGTTGCCCCGCGCAAGGCCCGCCCGCGCTACGCTGAGGGGCCTCTGCGCGCCGACGAGGTTCCCGCCCCCGGCGACGGACAGTTGCGCATCTTCGAGGTTGATCTCAGGCAGATCTCGACCACGCCCGCGCCCGACGCCGCGCCCCAGCCGCAGTGGTCCTCGCTGTGGCTCGACACGCCTGAGTCCTCCGCCCGCTTCACGTTTGCACCACAGTTGCCCGCGTCCAGCACGGCGGAACTCGATCCCGTCGCACTGGCTCCGCCCGACGCAGAGTATCACCCCGAAGCCTCCGCCGCACCGCGCCCTTTAATCGACGTCGCCAGCATTCCCTGCCGTCTGATGGCTGTCGCTCTGGACGGGGCAATCCTGCTGACCGCGCTTGCAGCCTTTACCTCCAGCTTTGTCGCCGTCACCTTCCGCGCGCCGCTCTCAACCGTCACTGAGTCGCTGAGCCTAGCTCACGGACCTCTCCATCTTGCCAGCCAGATCGCCAGCCAGACCGGGCTGCAACTGCGCCCAGCGCTGCTTACCTGCGTACTCACTCTGCTGCTGCTCCACCTGCTCTACCAGACGCTCTTCTTCACCTTCTCAGAGTCCACTCCCGGTATGCGCGCCGTGCGCATCGCCCTGTGCACCTTCGACGACGAGAACCCCACGCGTAGCCTCCTGCGCCGCCGCGTCCTCGCCGTGCTGATCTCCGCCTGCCCGCTCGGCCTCGGACTGCTCTGGGCCGCCTTCGACGAGGATCGCCTCACATGGCACGACCGCATCACGCGCTCCTACCAAAGAACCTATTAGGTGGAAAAACTGGAGCCGCAGCCGCAGCTCTTGGTAGAGTGAGGGTTGATGAAGTGGAAGGCCTGATGCATTAGTGACTCCTCGTAATCGAGGACCATGCCGCTGAGGTAGATAAAGCTTTTGGGATCGACAAAGACACGGATGGCGGGCTCGTTAGCGAAAGCCGGATCGATGAAGCCCTGACTGAACTCGAAGACACGGTCGCGCTCACGCTTCTGGCTGTCGAACTTGACGCTGTAGCTGAGGCCCGAACAGCCTCCGCCGGTGATGCCGAGGCGCAGGCCGCCCGCCGCAGGAGAGATATTCTCTTTGGCCATGGCAATGCGGATGCGCTTGAGCGCACGCTGGGTAAGACAGATTCCCTTGACAGTGGACTCCGGCGACTGTCCGGCTGCGGAGATTGCGGGTGGAGTCGGCGCAGCAGGTCGTGCTTGTAGCCCTGTGGGTGTTGCGGTTTGTATTCCTACCATTGCCATCTTTTCCCCTTTTGGCCCTTGGGCATTGCAGATTGGAGCATTTTTGCTGTGGATGATTTAGGTCACCGTCGCGAGGATGAGCAGATTCCTCCACTGCGCTGCGGAATGACAAGCAAATTGGCTAATTAAAACTTATAAAACTAGCTTGCCAATGCGACTTCGGCGGTGGCCTCGTCCACGACGCCGTTCTTCTTCTTCCAGTCGCCGATGGCCGCGCGAATGGCGTCTTCGGCAAGGACCGAACAGTGAATCTTGACCGGAGGCAGAGCCAGCTCCTTGACGATGTCGGTGTTCGAGATGGTGAGCGCGTCGGTGATCGTGCGCCCCTTCACCCACTCGGTGGCCAGCGACGAGCTTGCGATCGCCGAGCCGCATCCAAAGGTCTTGAACTTCGCCTCTTCGATCACCTGCGTCTCCGGGTTCACGCGGATCTGTAAGCGCATCACGTCGCCGCACTCCGGCGCGCCCACCAGCCCGGTGCCCACCGCCCCGGACGACTTGTCCAGCGTGCCCACGTTGCGTGGATTCTCGTAGTGGTCTACTACCTTGTCGCTGTATGCCATATCGATTCTCCTTGTAGCTTAGATGAGATCTTCGTACAGTTCGGTGCGCTATCGATTGCCTCTAAGCGCCTTTCCAAATCGGAAACCCAAGTTCTGTATGTAGCTAGATTGGCCCGTGTCGGTATCGTCCTGTGGCCGTCGGAACGCAAATTTTATTGGCCATGTAATTCCGAAAGAGACGCCAAGTGCAACGGGCAATACTCGACTCAGAAACGCATCCGCCAAGACAATATCGTGAGTTGCCAAAATCGACCGTAGCAACTTCCAATCGACAATGCACCCTACTACGAAACACACGAAAATGCCTCTGAGAAATTGAATCAACCATTTCTTCGTTAGCGTCACGGTGAACGTAAACTTCATGGCCCTTCTCCTGAAAAAATAGCAACTTGATTTAGTGCGCGGCCCATTCAATCTTGGTTAGGTCGATGCCCTCTTGCACCATCTCGTAGAGCGGGCTGAGCTGGCGCAGCTTCTTCACTACATCGATGACCTTGTCGGCTACGTAATCGACCTCAGCTTTGGTGTTGAATCGCCCCAGTCCGAAGCGGATGGAGCTGTGCGCTACATCGTCGCCCAGGCCCAGCGCCTTGAGAACGTAGCTGGGTTCGAGCGTCGCCGAGGTGCAGGCCGAGCCGCTGCTGACGGCAATGTCGTTGATGCCCATCAGCAGGCTCTCGCCCTCGACGTAGACGAAGCTCATGTTCAGGTTCCCCGGCAGATGATGCTCCATATTGCCGTTGACGTGGACGTAGTCCAGCGCGCCCTCCAGCTTCGCGCGAAGGTAGTCGCGCAGTCCGCTGAGGCGAGCGATCTCGGAGTCCATCTCCTCGCCCGCAATCTCGGCCGCAGCGCCAAGACCGACGATGCCGGGAACGTTCAGCGTACCGCTGCGCATCCCGCGCTCGTGGCCACCACCATTGATCTGCTCAGTAAGCTGAACGCGTGGGTTGCGTCGACGAACATACAGTGCGCCGACTCCCTTTGGCCCGTAAAGCTTGTGCCCGGACAGACTCATCAGGTCGATGTTCATCGCCTGCACGTCTACCGGGATGTGCCCGACCGCCTGCACTGCATCGGTGTGGAAGAGGATGCCCCTTTCGTGGCAGAGCTTGCCGATCTCGACGATGGGCTGCACTACGCCAATCTCGTTATTGGCAAACATGATGCTGACCAGAATGGTCTTGCCGGGACCGTCGGGGATGATAGACCGCTCCAGATCTTCAAGGCTGATGAGTCCATCGGCCTGCACGGGGAGATAGGTGACGCGAAAACCCAGCTTCTCCAGCTTTTTGCACGTGTCAAGAACGGCCTTGTGCTCTGTCACCTGAGTGATGATGTGGTTGCCGCGCTCGCGGTACATCTCGGCGACGCCCTTGAGAGCGAGGTTGTCGGACTCTGTCGCTCCAGAGGTAAAGACTATCTCCTTTGCAGTTGCGCCGATCAGCTTAGCGATCTGCTCGCGGGCGATCTCTACGCCTTTTTCCGCCTCCCAACCGAACTGGTGATTGCGACTGGCGGCGTTGCCGAACTTGCCGGTCAAGTAGGGCATCATGACGTCCAGTACACGCGGATCGAGCGGCGTGGTGGCGTGGTTATCCATGTAGAGTGGTAGCTTCACGCCCGCAGGCAGCTGCGTCGCCGAGTGCGATACAACTACTCCATTACCATTGCCGTTTCCGTTGTAGCCGTTGCCATTTCCACTCTGAAGACTCATCGCGTCACTCCTCCGTGTTGCCAATCCCTGACCCGTTTTCCCATCAAACCGAAAGCGATACCAAGCCGTCGCCCACCGCTACACCTGCACCCTTGCCTGCCGCATCGGCTGCTTCCACCAGATCGCTGATGTAGATGTTGCTAAGTAGGTCCTTGATTGAGTCGTTAACCTTGCGCAGCGGCTCCTTGATGGTGCAGTGACCGGCCAGATCGCAGGAGCCGTGGATCGTGATGCAACTGGTGATAAATAGCGGGCCATCGATAACGCGGATGACCTCGAAAGCCGAGATGCTCGAAGCGGTACGGGCCAGTGCGTAGCCACCGTTGGTCCCTGCGTGCGATACCAGCAACCCGGACTTGGCCAGCGTCTGCAGGATCTTCGCCAGCAGCGGCGGCGGAATGTGATAGGCCTGCGCGATGTCCTTGGCGCTTTGCGCGCAAGCACTCGGTTCGGCGGCTGTGCGCGCGCCAGCACCGGGCTGCTCGGCTAGGAATTTGAGGGCCATCAGCGCATAATCGGCTTTTTTGGTCAATCGCAGCATCTTGGTTCTCGCTCTCGTTCGAAACTCGCCAAGCTATTTCTCAATCGCCAACCTGCTCGGCAGGGCCATTATCACAGTCAGACCGTATTGGTCTTATTTAGTATACGACTAGATTGGTCCGCGATGCAAGCAGCGATTGCGTTGCAGCGGTGATCAATCCGAAACGGTCTTACTTTCAATGAGAATTTCGGAATCTGACTCCAAGGGTTGACCTTGGGAACTGGAAGGCCAAAACTGAATCGAAGGATCGGCTGGCTAATTGGCTTTCTCGCTGAGCCGCATTTTTCTCTGAGGTATTCCATGCCTGCCTATCTTGTACTTCTCCTTGCCGTACTGAGTCGCACCCTCCCCCACTTCTTCCACGCGACGAGCTGGAACTTCACATCTAGGATTCAAGGGGAGAAAACTACGGATTGCTGCGGCAGGACGTTGACCTTCGGGTCCTTCGCAGCGCTCAGGATTACAGCATTGGTAGGTGTGGATTTTTCATCGCTTACCACTGCGCTGCACACCCCTATCCGTTGCGTTATGAAATCAGGGTAGTATCGTCTGGGTCAACGGCAAGCTCCGGGTCGGTTGTCTCTTCCAGCGGGAATCGGGTGCCGCTACGACGGGCGAAGAGCTTGCGTAGAACGTAGACTACGAGTGCCAGCGCAATTGCGCCAACTACGATCAGCACAGTGCTTAGGTGTTCGTGCATCGCCAGTCGGATGGCGTGGGCGATGGTCGGGCCAAAAAAAATGGTAATCAGGGCGCAGACCAGAAATTGAATCATCTTGCCGATGAAGATGGCCAGCGCAAAGCGCCGAGTCCGCATCTCGAAGACGCCTGCGCCGAATTCAAATAGTTTGATTGGCATTGGCGGAGGGCACATAGCAGGAATCATGATGGCGAGAAACTCCTGCGCCTCGAAGCGGTCACGCATCTGCTCGTATCGCTCACGGTTGATGCGCTTGAGCAGGAAGATCTCTCCGCCAGCGCGTCCGATGTAGTACGGAACCAGACTGCCCAGCGTCGAAGCCGCAGCCGCCATCAGGCAGTAGAGCAGAAACTTTTGATGGTTGAGAGCTACATAGCCGATGACGGCTCCGTCCATGGTGGTGGGAATCGGAAACAGAGCGGCGTCGATGAAGGCCAGTCCGCCCAGACCCCAGATACCAAAAGGCGACAGTACGGCGACCAGAGCTGCGCCAGCCTTATGAACGAGTGCGATGGGTGCGATTTTCACTGTTCTCTATTCTATCTGGTGACTGTCTGCCTGGCGATGGAGTCCAGCGCTGCATCGGCCAGCTTGCTAGCGACTCGAAAAGCTGCTGCTCACCACGCCCTGACTCCCATAGCCGTCAACGACCCACTGGGACATTGGATGCAGTTCCTGGCAATCCGCGCAGACTGTAGTGGCGTGTGTGTAGCCGCAGTTGGGGCAGACGCCGCGAGTTTCAAATGTATCGAAGAGTTGCTTGCACTGATTGCACCTCCAGCCAGCTATCAATAACGGAGCTGAGTGGCAACTGGGGCAGGCGAACCCAGAGCGGCGCGGTAGTTTCTCCAGTCGCAGCAAGGCGCGTGCGCGCTGTAATCCTCCCCAGCAGTTCATCAGCATGAAGACGCAGATCCCACCGGACCACATCGAGCGACTGAAGACGGCAAGGGCGATCATGGCGACGATGCCGATGAATCCTAAAACAGTGGTCACCATCAGGCTGCGCCCGCGTCCCAGCACGTACCACAGCAGCGAGCGAAGAATCTGCCCACCATCCAGCGGATAGATGGGTAGCAGATTGAAGACTAGAAGTCCTACATTGATAAAGGTCACATGAACCACAAACCGGTACGCATTGGGCATTGTGTGCGCCCAACCCAAGTACATACCCAGACCGATCACTGCGACCAGAATCGGTAACAGAGCGATGTTGACCAGCGGGCCGGCAGCGATGCTCCAGAGCGTGGCCCCGGGTCGCTGCGGCGGTTTGACGTAGGCCACGCCGCCGAACGGCCACAGCAGAATCCGATTGGCCGTTCCGCCAACCTGTCGGCAGGCCATCGCGTGGCCGAACTCGTGCATCAGCACGATCAAAAACAGCGAGAGATACTCCAGTACGCCCCAGAGGATCGAACTGTATCGGCCATTGCCCCGCTGAATCTCGTAGGCTGCGACCACGAACCACGACCAGTGAAGATACAGATCCACTCCGACAAGACGAAATAAATGAATCGATCCCTTGCGTTCACTTGGCATTTCAGTAGCTTACATTATTCGGGTTGCTGGTTTGGAATAACTTTTTCAAGCGGGAGGGTCGGCAACGGATGTGGCCCCAGCGACCACGTCTATGTGGCAAGAGGCTGGATGCGCAAAAGGTGAGAAAATAAGGTGGGAGAGAAGCTTTCGGCGTCTATTCGGGTTTATGGTTTATATCGTTAGCCGCCGCAGTCGAAGGCTCTTTTGTGCCGTCCAACGAAGGAGTGGACAAACGCTTCATCGAACCTTGCCGATGCCAATACTAGATCTGCCCCCCAACCCGTCGCCCAATCCGCAAGATTTAGTGAGCGAGCCTGCCAGCAACGCAGCCACCGACGCTGCGTCCGACGGGTCCAGCGACGCAGAGGTGAGCCTTCAGCCGATCAAGCTGCGCATTGGGCGCTTCGGTGAGTTGGAGGAGCACGAGCTGATCCATCTGCTCGACTCGCTCGACGACGAGCGCTCGCGGGCGCGTTTTCGCGAGTCGGTCTATATCTCCGTCATCATCTATCTGGCCATTGCGTGGTTTCTCATCTACGGACCGCGTGTGCTCTTTCATCAGCCTCAGTTTCAGGACCCCATCGCGCTGATGAAGCAGCATGATCGCGAGCTGACTTTTCTCGATCAGCATCCTGCGCCGGTATTGAGGCCCGTGCCTCGCCCGGTGATCGACCGCAAGACGATGGAAAAGTTGCAACAACAGGCGCGTATCACTCCTCCAGCGCCACAGCCGCCCGCGCCTGCTCCGACTGCGCCACAGCCGGAGCAGGCTCACAATGTTGTGCCTGCCGCACCGTTGCCGCCCGAGCCCAAAGCGCAGGCCGACTCGCAGCTGCCCGCTGCTCCCCATCCCAACTTCGCGCAGAACCAGAGTCCCCGCAGCACCTTGCAGGACGCCATGCGCGGCGCAATGCGAGGCGGTGGAAGCGGCATCACCTACGGATCGTCCGGCTCAACTGCACCGCTACAGGCAGACGCCGAGATTCTCTCCGACACGATGGGGGTGGATTTTTCAGCCTATATGCGTCAGCTGCACCATGATATTCAGCGCAATTGGGACCCGCTGATTCCCGAAGAGGTTCAGCCTCCGCTTATGAAGAAGGGAGTGGTCGGCATACGTTTTTCCATCAAGCCCGACGGCGAGATCGAGAACATCACGCTGGAGACACGCTCGGGCGACGTGGCGCTGGATCGTGCCGCGTGGAACGCCATCACCAGCGAGGGCGAGTTTCCGCCGCTGCCTAAGGCATTTCACGGACCACGCCTGGAACTGCGCTGCGGCTTCTTCTACAACACGCCGCTGGCGGAGTAGATTATGACTCGGACGCCACAGCCAGATTTACGCGCCGCCGAATCCGCTGTCGCGCAGAGGCTCGAACGCCGCCGACAGGTGCGCGGACTTCTGCTGCTGGCGCTGGCTGCCATCGCGTTTGCAATCCTGCGCGCTGGAGTGCCACGCGTCTTTACCGTGGGTTGGTGGCGACTTTGGTAGATTTCGAGGATGGATGTGCAAAATCGGCATCACCGCTGGTTGTTCTCGCAGGCCCCACGGCCAGCGGCAAGACGGCGCTGGCACTGGCGCTAGCCGAGCGATTCAATGGCGAGATCGTTAGCTGTGACTCGGTCGCCGTCTATTGCGGCATGGAGATCGGTACGGCTAAACCAACGCTGGCCGAGCGCGCGCGTGTGCCGCATCACCTGATCGATGTGTTTACGCCAGACCAGCCCTGTACCGCCGGAGACTACAGTCGGCTCGCCCGCGAGGCAATCGCGGGAATCAGCCAGCGTGGAAGACTGCCTATTGTGGCGGGCGGAACCGGGCTTTACTTGCGCGCACTGCTGGATGGACTCTTCGCCGCACCCTCGCGCGATGAATCGCTGCGAGCGAGGCTGCGGCAACGCTCCGAGCTGCGTGGGGCGACTTATCTGCATCGCATCCTCGCGCGGCTGGACCCCGCTGCCGCGCGTCAGATCCACGCCAACGACGCGCCCAAAGTCATTCGCGCCATCGAGGTCACGCTAGCCGCGCGCCAACCCATCACGCGCCAGTGGGAGCAACAACCACGCGACGAGCTAACCGGATTCCGCACTCTGCGTATAGGACTGAATCCTCCGCGCGCCGAGTTGTACGCGGACATCAACCGTCGCGCCGCCACAATGTTTGAGTCCGGCTTGATCGAAGAGACCGCACAGCTCATCGCCCAGTTTGGCGAAAGTTGCCGCCCACTCACCTCGCTCGGCTATGCGCAGGCTGCGGCTTTGCTGCGGGGCGAATGCTCGCGCGAAGAGGCCATCGCGGCGGCTCAGCAGGGACATCGCAACTACGCAAAGCGCCAGATCACATGGTTTCGCAAGGACTCCGAGCTGCAATGGCTGGCTGGATTTGGCGGCGAACCGGAGATCGAGCGGCACGCTTTTAAGCTGGTCGAGGAGCATCTGGTTGGCCGATAGCACTTGCGGTCCGGTTCGTCGCGGAAAATTCAAAGTAAACTGGACGGATGGAAGTTCTATACGGTCTGCACCCGGTCGAGGAGGCGGTTCGCTCCGGCGCGCGTCGGCTGGACAGCGTGATGCTCGCGCGCGAACGTGGCGACGCCAAACTGGAGCGGCTGGCGCAGCTCTGCCGAGATGCAGGCGTTCGCGTTAGCCTCGAATCCCGCGACCACATCACGCGAATGGCTCACACGGACGCGCATCAGGGAGCGCTGGCTCTGGTTCGTGAGCGTGCCTTTCTCACCATCGAAGACCTGCTGGCATCACAGCCCGTGAACGACGACACCCGTTCGCTCGATCACAGATTCTTTCTGGCGCTCGACGGTATCGAGGACCCGCACAATCTGGGGGCTCTGATTCGCACCGCCGACGGCGCGGGAGTTGACGGCGTGATTCTGCCGGAACGACGTGCGGCGCCTGTCACAGCGATTGTTGCGAAGACGTCGGCGGGAGCATCCGAGCACGTGCGCATCGCGCGGGTCACGAACCTTGTCCGCACATTGGAGCAGATGAAGCGGGCCAACATCTGGGTGTTGGGACTCGACGAGCGCGGGACTCCAGACTATACGGATTTCGACTTTCGCACCGACTGCGTGCTGGTGCTGGGCCGCGAGGGCGCAGGCCTGCACGATCTAGTCAAGAAGACCTGCGACCACCTGCTGCGGATTCCGATGGCAGGACAGGTCTCATCGCTGAACGTATCGGTTGCTGGCGCAGTGGTTATGTACGAGGCGATGCGCCAGCGTCACCAGCCAGCAAAGAAGATTGCGAAGCCCGCCGCAAATAAGCCACGCAAAGGACTGGGATCGTGAGCCGTTGCCAATTCACGCTCGCGAATCGCAGCGCAACACTCGTTGCCGCACTGTTGACTCTGGCGGCAGGAGTCCCTCTGGCACAGCAACAAGTTACAACGACACAGCAAACCGGCGCACCACAATCTGCTGCGACAGAAGCTGCTGCGCCGCAATCCGATCAATCGACGGAACCTGCTCCGCCACGCGGCAAAGTTCTATTTTCGCGCAGCGTTGACGACTCCTCTGCGGAGGTTCCCGCGGTCGCGGAGCCTTCCACGACGAGGCAGAACGATCTCATCACCGACGCCGAGCACCGCGCCCTTACCTTCATCGCCTACGATCTCGACGTGCATCTGACTCCGGCGTCTGCGTCAATCGCCGTCCGCGCAGGGCTTACGGTGCGCAACGACAGTGCAGCACCTCTCTCGCGCCTGACGCTGCAGATCAGCTCTTCCCTGCACTGGGATGCGATCTCGGAACGCCCGCTTGGCGGTGGAAGCACCAAGCAGTTGAGCTTTACCGTTGGCCTCATCAACACCGACGCCGACCACACCGGGGTGATGAGCGAGGCGGTGGTTGCGCTGCAGCAGCCGCTTGATCCGGGTGCGTCGCTGACGCTCGACGCGCTATACTCTGGCGCGATTCCGCCCTCGGCCGAGCGGTTGGAACGGATCGGCGCGCCCGATGATCAGGCGCAGCAGTTGGACTGGGATGCGATTGGCAGCGGCAGCGCTTCCGGCACCACTGGCTTTACCGCTCTGCGCGGATTTGGCAACGTCCTCTGGATTCCTGTTTCTGCGCCGTCGGTGCTTCTTGGCGACGGAGACCGGCTGGCACAGTTGGCCGGTGCCGAACGCCTGCGCCAGTCCGCCGCAACCATTCGCCTGCGGCTTGCGGTCGAGTACGTCGGCGACCCGCCGGATGCAGCCTTCTTCTGCGGGCGGCGCCAGTCGCTGAAGGCCATCGACGACAACGTCAATCTCCCTGATACCTCCTCTCCCGGCATTGCCACAGCGCTGTTCGAGGCAGAGCCACTGGGCTTTCGCTCGCCCAGTCTGTTCGTCACCGGCCGCCCCGCAAGCGTAACGGGAACGCCTGCCAACCCCGCGCTCCTCTCCGTCATCACCGATCACTACGACGCGCTTCCCGCGTACTCCGCCGCCGCCGCGCTGGTCGAGCCGCTCATCACCGACTGGCTGGGCGCACGCCCGCTCACCCCGCTCACACTGATCGACCACGCGGGCCAGCCCTTCGAGGATGACGCGCTGGTGGTTCGTCCAATGCGTACAGTCGATCCGGCAACGCTTACACCCGCACTCGTCCACTCGCTGACGCACAGCTGGATTCGTTCCAATTATGCGTGGATCGACGAGGGGCTGGCGCAGTTCTTCGGTTTGCTATGGATCGAGCGCAACAATAGTCGCGTGGCCGCGCTGGACGCCTTGCAAACGGCATCTCGCTCACTAGCCCTCGCCGAGCCACAGTTGACAGCCCTCTCGACCGACCCTTTGCACGGCAGCTCAACCGCTGTCGCCACCGGGGTCTCTGCCAACGACTCCTCCTCGCAATCGTCGAATTCACAGTCGGCGCACATGCCCGCGTTCACCGTCAGTCCGGCGGGCGAGAACCTTGTCGCCGCCACTGGCGATGTCTTTTTCCGAACAAAGGCCGCGGCGGTCTGGTGGATGCTGCGCGACATTGTGGGCGACGAAGCACTGAAACAGGCGCTTGATAACTACCGTCAGGACGCCGCGCTCGACCGCGACCCAATGGGCCTCGAACGCGTATTGGAGAAGTCCTCGCACAAGAACCTGCGTTGGTTTTTCGACGACTGGGTCTACCACGACCGAGGTCTGCCCGCACTGACGATTGTCAACGTCACGCCCAGCCAGCTCACCTCGCGCGACGGTCTGCCCGCTGGATGGCTGGTCGCCGTCGAGGTTCGCAACGACGGCGCGGCAGAAGTGGAGGTTCCCATCACGGTGCAATCAAGTTCGGCGAAGGAGACGCGGCGTCTGCGCATAGCGGGGCGGTCCAGCGTCTCGACGCGCATCATCTTTACCAGCCGACCGGAGCAGGTCGAGGTGAATGACGGAAGCATTCCCGAGGCGGAGACCAGCATCCACAGCCGCCAGATTCTGCTGCCAGCGGCTCGACCGGACGCGAGTCATCCGCCTTCGCGCTGACCACGGTTGCATTATTGCGAGTTTCAGTGCCTGAGCACGAGTCTTGTAGCGCACGCTGCTTGCGGTGGGAAGTGGGCTGGGGTAGCTTCGTAGATATGCAGGAGTCTTGTCATCGATGTGGCGCCGCACTGCCAGCCGAGAGCGGCGAGTCGCCGTTTTGCCCGCAATGCGGCGCACCGCAACTGAGCCTCGCGCTGGAGCAGCAGTCGGTCGAGACCGGAGGCGAGCGGCGGGGGGGCAGCGTAAACCTGACCGAGGCCAGTTTTACCGACGCACAGCAGCCCGATCCCAGGCGCGTGGAGTGGAAGACAGCGATCCGCTGCGCGGCTCTGGTCGCAGCAGTCGGCGCGGTACTCAGTCTAGGGGCGATTCGGGTCGACGCGATATTCTCGGTCTGCTTTCTGTGGACCATAAGCGGCTCGCTGATTACACTCGCTCTCTACCAGAAGCAGAGACCGACAGCGTGGATGGACTTTCGCGTGGGCGCGCGCATCGGAGTGG
>CAZPZL010000010.1:0-20079 GCA_964590925.1 uncultured Granulicella sp. | reverse complement strand
CAGATGCAGAAGCTCGGCCACCTCATCAACGAAGAGGAGTACTTCGACCTGATCTATCGCAAGACGGCCTGCCTCTTCAGCGTCTCAATGCAGCTCGGCGCAGCAATTGCAGGCACCAGCGACGAGATCGAGGCGCAACTCGGCGAGTATGGGCGCAACCTTGGCCTCGCCTTCCAGATCGTCGACGATGTGTTGGACCTGACCGCGACTGAGAGCATTCTAGGCAAGCCGACCGCTAGCGATCTTCGCGAGGGTAAGGCCACACTGGCCGTCATCCACGCCCTCGAACGTGGCACGGGAGCCGACCGCGAGGCTATCCGCAAGGTCCTCGCCGACCGCAGCTTCAACACCATCTCGCACCCGCAGATTTTGGAGATTCTGGAGCGCCACGGCTCGATATCTTACGCCATGGACACGGCCTGCGCCTACGCCGAAGCCGCCCGCCTCTCCATCGCCGACCTACCCATGAGCGAAGCCAAACGCGCCCTCCTCTGGGTCCCCGGCTTCGTCACATCCCGCGACCGCTAAAGCGCTAGAGATCAGGAACGCCCTGCCAACTGCGCCTGAAGCAAAGCTCGTTCATCTAAAAACACCTGCCTACTATGACTTCTCCATGCAGCATTCTTCCTTCTGGCCTTGTTGCACTTGGACTTTGATCCCTGCAAATCAACCCAGCGGCCACCAGTGGAGACGAGGTAACGTGGGATAAAACAATGCCAGCCGGACCTCTCGCGGTGCGGAGTGGGCTTGGCTGGAGTAAGACGGGTTGGGCTTAGACTGCGCCAGAACACGGGCGTAGGTCTCTAATTGTGGAGCATAGGTGGCGCGCTCGGCGGCCAGAAACTCGTCGAGCGAGGTGGAGCTGTGCGGCGCGCTGGTTTTGTAGTCAACGATCCAGAGAACGTCTTCACCAGTGGTCTGTGGGGTGGCTCCAGCACGAAAGACGCGGTCGATGCGAATCGAGGTAAGCTGAGCCGAAACGGAGCAGGATGACCCGGAGTTGCACCAGGCAGTCAGGGCCAGCTCGCTCGCGGCAGCAACGTGAGACGCTAGTAACCAGAGGCCGTCAGGATCGCGCAGTGTCGCGAGCAGCGCGGTGTGAGCCTCGCGGGCGAGCCGCAGGACCGTAGCCTGTGGCAGTCCATCGGCGCGCAGCAATGCCACCAGACGTGGCATCCAGTCAGACAGTTCGGCGACCAGTGCGTCAACCGTGCAACCGTCGGCAATTCGCGTGGCCAGCAACTCTAGCGCGGCGTGGACAACGTTACCAAAGGAGCGTGCCGCAAAGGAACCCTCCGGGCGAGAGATCCGGCCGAGGCTGAGGCTCGGCGCAAGCTCTGGCTCGCCGTAGACAAGGCGACGGGCGCGCGCCGCCGCGAAGCGCGCGGTCGGATCGTAGGCAAGTGGTAGCCGCTGCAATACTACAGCGGCGGAGGCGGCAAGATCGAGGGCGATTTCCTCCGCAGAGTTCGAGCCAGTCGCTTCTGCCTCCCTCATCGCGAGCGGCTGCGCTGATGTGGCCACGGCTGACTCATAGGCGGCAAAGTGGGCTTGCGCGGCGGGCCATGCAGCTTCCAGAAGGCTACCGTGGGGTGGGCTAATCTTGCCTGCGGCAGAGACGACTGGCGCAGCGAACAAGTGCAGCTCCTCGCGAGCGCGGGTGCAGGCGACGTAGAAGAGACGCTTGCGCTCGGCTGCCTCACGTTCATTGTGGATTCCGTTCAGCCATTGGTTGAGCGCGCGCGATGGCTCCCCGCGACCGGCGATAGGTGCAAGCATGATGTGAGCGGCGCGGTCTACATCTGAGGCGCTGTCTGCCTCCATCTCGACCGGATCGTCGATTGGGTCCAACTCCGACCAGATCAGCAGACGCGAGCGGTCGTTGGCCGAGTGGCGTTCAAGGGCAGGGACGAGAACCACATCCCACTCCAACCCCTTAGCCTTATGCATCGTCAGCAACTCGACAAAGGGCTGCCCTGGTGGAATTGTGGCAGGTTCGGCGAAGAGCATCTGTAGATGAGCTTCAAGCGTACTGGAACCGATGAGATTTGTGGTGGAATTTTCCTCGCGCCTAAGATCAAGTTTATCCAGTAATTCAAAGAATTTGTTTGCGTTATAAATCTCGCTTTCTTTGAGGAATACGTCACCACTGAGAGACTTCCAAGTACGCTCGACAAGCTGGGCCAGAGGAATGCAAGAGTGCTGAGCAGCGGCTTCCATAAGGGTTTTCCACAGGCGTTGAAGACGGTGCTGGCTCTCGTCGGGCAACATATGGCTGCGCTCAGTGACGAGGCGATGAATGGACTGCGACTTGAGTGCGGGGTCGTCTGCGCCGCATAGGACGTGAAGATCAGCCAGCGAGAGGCCACAGCAAGGGGAACGTAGCAGAGCCAGTGCGGCAGTGCGGTCGGCAGGGTGAAGCAGAACGCGAGTAAGTGCAGTGAGGTCGAGAACCTCCTGCTGCTGAGCGAGGGACTCAATCTCGATGGCGCGGAATGGAATCGCGTCTTCTTGTTTCAATACTGCTACGATCTCACTAAGATGACTTCGGTTACGGGATAAAACTGCTATCTTCCAAGGCTTGGTGTGCCCCTCTGGAAGTGGCTTCCGAAGCCATTCCTGTACGATGCAACGAATCTCCTGGGCGTCGCGGCGCGCCTGTTGCTGCCTGAGCTGGGTCAGTGTCAGGGCTGCGTCTGGGGCAGATGATATTGGGTTGGCGTGCCAGACCGTGGCGCAGGCGTGGGACGAGGCGGCAAGCGTGGGTGCGGCTGAAGTGTAAGGCAGGAGAGAATCAGCGGGGAAAATTAAATTAAAGTGATAGTTGAGGTTTTCTACTAATCTACTCTGTGAACGAAAGTTAGCCGTCAGTTTAAGGCGATGTAGTGGGAGGTCACCAAGGCGCTGAGTCTGCATGACGTTTACGAAGCGCTCGACGCGCGCCTGACGAAAGAGGTATATAGATTGTCGTGGGTCTCCAACCAGAAAGACGCTCTGGGAGTGGGCATCCCAGCTCTGCGTGAGCAGCTCGATCAGATGGTACTGAACGGTGGATGTGTCCTGCATCTCGTCCACCAGAAGGTGCTGTAGCCGTGCGCCGAGCGAGGCTGTCAGATCCTCTGGACCAGAATCAGAGGCCAGAGCATGACGGGCCAGTAGACTCAGCTCTGTGAAATCGCACTGGTTGCTTGCGGCGAAGACGAACTGAAGTTCGACCAGAGCGTGGCTGAGAACGCGGAATAGGCTTTTGGCGACCACCCACTGGTCGGCGGGATACTTCGCCGGGGGTAGAGCGCGGACGTTGTGGAAAAGTTGCACAAGATCGGCACGACTGGCGAGGGCTTCAATGAGGGTGACGAGGCGTGTGTGGAGGCCTGACTTTCTATTATAGTTAAATTTTAAGTTATGGCTGTTAATTCCTCTTTCTTTACGTAGTTCTCCACTGCTAGTTGTGAGCAGATGGATTAGAGCTAGCCAGTGGTCAAGGTGAGCCGTAAGAGGCTGGGGCGGGCTGTGCAAATCGGCGCAGGGAGCAATGGGCGAGGGGGAGTTGGGATCGTAGGGTACGACTTCTGCAAGGTCGGCGGCGACGTGGGTTAGCTCGGCGAGCAAGTCGGATGGGAAGGTCTCGGACAGCGGGATGAGGACGGCCCGAATCGCATGGTCGAGGGCCAGCTCCAGCCGTGGGAGGACGTTGTCGTCGAGCCATGTCTCGTCGAGCTGGTGGTTGGCGAGGGGAATGAGGTCTCCCCATTGGTCACGCAGACTAAGCATGTTGGCCAGCAAAGACTCGATCTCTGCCAGATTGCCGTCGCGGTGAAGGAGCAGGTCGCGCAGGGCGTCGTCAAAGGTGGCGTCACCCGCACCGAGCAGCAGAATGGTGCGTCGAGCGGCCTCGTGATGGAGCGAGCTGGCGTCTTCAAGCGGAGTGAGCCGTCCACCTGAGCCGGAGAGGATCGGCAATGTGCGGGCGATCTCCGCCGAGACCGAGTCGATGGTGCGGATGTTGAGCCGGTGCGGGTGGTCGAGCAACTGCCAACCAACTTGGCGGTCGCGCGCGAGGACGGCACGGGCGAGGGATTCGGTTATGGTGCGGAAGTCGGTGGTGGGGAGATCGTCGTCTCCCACCCCTCGTTGTGAAGCTGCGATCGATGGAGCACCCAGAGTCTCGGCTTGTGCGGCGGCGGTGAGGTGGGAGAGGACGCGGTCGCGCATCTCCGTGGTGGCTTTGGTGGTGAAGGTAATGGCGAGAACCTGTTCTGGCTGGTCAACCGATGGGTCGGCGAGCAGTTTCAGCAGTCGCTGGATCAGCAGGCCCGTCTTGCCGGAGCCAGCGGGAGCCTCGACGATGAACGAGCGGTGGATGTCGAGCGCGGCGCAACGAGCGTCGGCGTCGGGTGGAGCTGCTGGGACGAATGGCTGCGGCACAGCGGTAGGAAAGCGGATGATCTCAGCCACGGTCGGCCTCCAATGCGACGTAGTCCAGATCCGTGGAGTCCAGATCGGCAGCGGGGTCGAGCGCCACGGGATTGAGCGTGGTAGGGTCCAGACGGCAGAGAAGACGCTGCTTGCAGCGTAGGCAGGTCTTCGGGTACTGCTTGGGATCAACGTGGGCGTCGCCGAAGTGGAAGTTCTCGGCGAGTGTGGTGAGCGTGGCACGCCACTCATCAAGCTGCGCGGCAAGGCTTGCAGTCTTCAGCTTTGCGGGTTTGGGCAGTATGCCCTCAATGGACTCGTAGCCATTGAGACCGATGTCCTTGCCCAGGCGAACGCTTGCAAAGGCGATGGCGGCCAGATTCGGCGCTGCTGCCTGAGATGTTGCGGAGGCTTCATTTGCGGCTGCGCGGACGACGGCGTAGAGCGGAAGCTGCGGCGCGTCGGGTCGCGGACCGAGCCAGTCGGCGATAGCGGCTGGGCCGGTCTTGTAGTCGAGAATGATCTCACTGGCTTCGAATGCGCTTTCTGTAGACTCGGCGTCCGGAGCGTCGTCGGCAAGGTGAGGAGCAGCATAGGTGTGGTCGATGCGGTCGACGCGGACGCTGAGGCGCAAGGGACCGATAGCTACATCCGTGAGCTTCTGCTCGCGAGCAAGGACGAGGAACGGAGCGCGCTGATCGGCCTCGAAGTCCAGCCACGGGCCAAGGAGGTTGAGCAGGCGCTCGCGCTCCACTGCGAGGTAGGCGCGGGACCAGCCGGGAGTGGGCGAGTGGCGGGCCAGAGCGGCGTCTACACAGTGGACGAGGATTCCGTCGCGCTCTTCGGCGGTGTAGAGTTTCAGCGCGGCTTGGGTCTCGACTTCTTTCCAGAAGGCGTCGAGAACAGTGTGAACCAGGCTACCGCGTTGGCCTGCATCTAGGCCGAGGGTAGGGCTGTCGAGTGCACTGGCAAAGAGGCGTTTTTCCGCGAAAGCGCGGAAGGGGCAGGCGGCCTGCGCAGCTAGAACCGACGCTCCACCTTCGATAATGCGGTCGGGCGGAGGCGGAATCGGCTGGTCGTCGGAGAAGGCTTCCAGGGCAACGGGCGCAGGCTGTGCTTCGACTGGCGCGACTTCCTCGGTGGTGAGCAGCTTTAGGGTCAGACCTGCTTCGGCGAGGATAGTTTCTGCCAAACCGACCACGATGGGCGAGGGACGTTGCTGGCCTTCGCCCGCTTGCTGCGCGTAGCTGAAGACTACGCTGGGCGCCGAAGCGGCAATGCGCTGGGTGATGCGGCGGGCGTAGGCTGTGTCGTGTGCCGGGTCGGCTCCCGGCATGGCAAGTTCGCGCTGTAGGAGCCACGGCAGCAGAGGGTTGGGCGTTGAGTGCGCGGGCCACGAGAGATTGCTGGCACGCAGGAACCATAGGGCGTCGAAGCAGGAGCCAGCCGATTCCAGCGGGCCGAGGATCTGGATGGGAGCATGGCGCGATTCTGGCGCAAAGATAGTCTGGCTGACGATTCGAGTCAGTTCAGCCAGTACAGTAGAGTAGGAAACGCGCGTGCCAACGCTGCGGGAGTCGAAGTCGAGGGTCGTCAGCTCGTCGAGCGAAGACAACCACTTGCGGCGTATCTGGAACTCGACGCTGGAGTCGCGACCTGGAGTGGACCAGCCCGCAGCGTTGAGCAGTTCGTCGATGATGGCAGCCCATTCGGTGTGGGTTCGTTCGGTTAGATTTGGTCCGTTGCGAGTCCTCTCGTCGCGAGCTAACTCTCTTCGCTGCAATATGTTGCAAAGAGTGCGGAGATGTTTTGTCAGGAGCGACAGATTCTCCGCACCATACTTCGGGTCGGCTGCGGCGAGCGCGAGCAGAGCATCGAGCGAGATCTCCGGCTGGAGCAACGGTTGGCGACGTAGGACGAAGGCGTCGAATTCAGCACGGGCGAGCAACTCGTACGGTTCATCGGGCCTGCCTGCCGAGAAGTGGGGCGAGAGCAGCAGCGAGGTGACACGGTCCAGAGGCAGCGATCCGCTCGCCCAGCGAAGAATGTCCAGCGCGGTCGAGACCATCGGAGTTCGAGCCAGCGGCTGGCCGAGCGAGAACTCATACGGGCCAGAGCCGGTAGGCGCGGCGAGATCATCCAGCTCCGGCGCGAGAATGGGCCGGAAGATGCGGTCAATCTCCGAGCGCGCAGCTTCAAGGGAGGGTACGATTACGGCGAGGTGTGCGTTGGGCTGCTCGGTGAGGCGAACACGCAGCCAACGAGCGCAGGCGGCCAGTTCGGCTCGCTCGTCCACGGCAGAGACGAGAGTGAGATTTGGATTGCTCGCTCCCGCCGATCGCGGTGAGACTGCGCTGGATGGGGCACCTGCCGTCTCGTTGTGGACAAAATCTGGGGATTCTTCCTCTTTGCTGCGCTCAGGGACAGAATAACCAAAAAGCGGGTGTGGAGTTAGATCTTCGACCGGGGTTCCGGCAGCGCGGATGGCTTCAACGAGGGCGGTCTGCGCGGGATTCTTCGAGTCAAATCCGACCAGCAGCAGGCCAGTCGCTGGCACAAGCTGGCCTGCCTCGACGGCGGCTCGGAGGGTTTTGGGCAACTGTGCCTGCGTGAGGTACTGCGCACGGTTGGCTCGACGGTCAAACTCGGCCGCCCAGCGGGCGAAGGCTCGTGTATCGGCGGTGGCCACCGCGGCGGCAAGGCGCCGGCGGGCACGGTAGGTGTGCAGTAGAGACCACGCCTCGGCGGCGGTCTGGGCCAATGCATCGATGGGACGAAGGCTGGCGTTGGCCGGTCTCGTCGCTACCGAGTCTGCCGCGATAATCGCGCACCAGACGGTGTGCTCTTGCGTCGGACTGAGCAGCAGCTGGCTAGCGTAGCCATCGAGTAGCAGACGATGCCAGAGGGAGTTGATCCACGACTCCCAAGAGAAAATTGCAGGCAGCTCCCATTGGCTGAGAGCCATGACTCTCTGACTGATGTCGAAGTCGCGATGCAACACCCGCGCGGCGCGCTGGTTGGCAGTTAGAACGGTCCAGCCGCGCGTCAGGGCTTGCTGAATAGGAGACGGCAGCGTGGAGAAATCACCCATACGCCATTTATACGCCGAACACGGTTCTGGAAAAGTAGAGTATTGACGCAGCGGGATAAGCGCTGTGATCCGATTCAAAACGCTTCGCCATATGATACGAGAGCCTACAACCAGTCACTCTCGTATACTGCAAATGTTCTTATTCCCACTCCAGAACCGCCGCATAGAATCCATCGCATCCATGCACTCCCGGAAGAGTTCGCAGTGCACCATCTCGCACTGCAGAACCAATCAGTCCCGCAGCAACTTCCTGCCGTAGCACTCCTTGCTCCGCAAGCCGCGCTATCAGAGGTTCAATCGCAACCAGTCTTAGCCCCACGTCCTTGGCGATCCTCTCCACCACGCGCTCGTTCTCCTCCGCCTCAAGCGAACAGGTAGAGTAAATTATTCGCCCTCCCGCGGCGAGCCTACCTAAAGCTTCGCGCAGAATTCTGCTCTGTCGTTCCGCCTGCCGCGCCCACTCTTCCTTCTGTAGGCGATGTCGTATCTCAGGATTGCGCGCCAGCGTTCCAGTCCCACTGCAAGGAACATCGCAGAGAATCAGATCGAACTTCTCCATAGTCTCGACAGCCGCAGACGCAGCGTCTGCCACTACGCACTTCACTCGCTCCGCATAATTGAACCTCCGCAGACGCGACGCCATCAGAGCCATTCTTTTCGCACTCACATCCGTTGCCAAAATCTCTGTCTCACCTAGCCGCAGCGCCAACATCAACGTCTTGCCACCCGGCGCGGCGCAACAATCCCAAACCCGAGCCGCGCGCCCGTCAACCCGCGGCATCGCCTCTGCAACAATCTCCGCCACTAGCCGCGAGCCGTCGTCCATCTGCGGCAAATACTCTGCACTTCCATCGACAAAAAATCCACCCGCCGCTGGCTCTCTCTGCGCGTGCTCGCAGATCGCCAGCGCGGCATTGCGTCCATACGCAGCAGCCCACCGCTCCACTAGCCATAGCGGATGCCCCAGCCTTTCGGCAAACGCCGCCGTCGACTCGAATATTCTCGTCCCGGGTTTCTGAGCCGTAGCCAGCTTGCGCAGTACTGCATTCACCATCCCCGACGCATGAGGCTGACCCGCCGCGCGACACAGCTCCACGCTCTCATTCAACACCGCATGAGCTGGAATCCGATCCATCTGCAGCAATTGAAAAGCGCCCATCCGCAGCACCAACGCCACCGGCTCCGCCAACCTCTGCTCCGGCCTTGCCAACAGCTTCGCCACGCGCGCGTCCAATGCAATCTGCCAGCGAAGCACGCCCATTACCAGCGCTGTCGCAAGATTTCGATCCTCTGCCGAGAGCGCATCCATTCGCTCGGAGTGCAGCAGTTCGTCGCTGTGTCCCTTGCCCTCGCCCACTACTGTCAAAATCTCAAAGGCCGCAGCCCGCGCGGGCGTTATCTTAGCAATCGCCTCTGCCGCCGAAGCCGTCGGCCCCGCCGACCGTGGCCGTGCTCTCACCCCACGCCTGACATCAACCCGCCTGGCCTCGCTCAATTCCCCAGCCTCTCACCCGTTTTCACCTGAAATCCCCGCAGAAACTCTGTCGCCGACATCCTCTTCTTGCCTTCCATCTGCACTTCGTCGAAGACGATCGTGCCTGCCTCGCATCCCACCATCAACTCGTTCCCACTCACATGCAGCACGCCTCTCTCAATCCTGCCTTGCACACCCACTCGCATCCGATGCACGATCAGCTTCTTCCCACGTAGCCTCGTATGCGCTCCCGGCCAGGGTTGAAATCCACGCCAACGATCATAGATCTGCTGCGCCGTTCTCGCGAAGTCGATAGCTCCATCCTCACGCGTCAAAATAGGAGCCCGCGTAGCCTGCGCCTCATTTTGCTTCCGCGCAACAATCGTCCCGGCCTCCAACCCATCCAGTGTCTCCACCATCAACTTTGCCCCCACGCTGGCCAGCGAGTGGAAGAGATCCGCCGCCGTCTCATCCTCGCCAATCACGACCTCAAGCGCCAACAGAATCTCACCGGTGTCCAGTCCCTGGTCGAGACGCATTGTCGTCACGCCAGTCACCCTGTCGCCGTTCGCCACAGCCCACTGAATCGGCGCAGCTCCGCGATACTTCGGCAGCAGCGACCCATGCAGATTGATACACCCCAGCCTCGGCAGCTCCAGCATCCATGCTGGAACGATCCGCCCATACGCCACCACGAGAATTGCATCCGCCCCCACCGCCTCGACGCGCTCGCGAAACTCCGCGTTGTTACGAATTCTCTCCGGCTGCACCACTGCAATCCCGTGCGCCTCTGCCGCCTGCTTCACCGACGGCACATGCATCTCCATCCCTCGTCCCGCCGCGCGATCCGGCTGCGTGACCACAAGCGCAACCTCGTGCCCCGCACCGATCACCGCCTCCAACGTCTCCACCGCAAACTGCGGCGTCCCACAAAAAATTAATTTCATCGGTTCACCACATCACCATGATCGCTCATCGAGCGATCCAACGGAAGGTGATACCGTCCGCCCCGCACGCGAAGCCACCGCAAAGCGGTCCAATATGATACGAAGTCCCCACCGCGAAGCAGTCGTGAGCCGCTTGAAGCACCTACCACTCGCCGAGCTTCTGTAATTTTTTGATCTTGCGCAGCACCAGTTCGCGCTTCAGCCGGCTAACGCGGTCGATGAATAGCACTCCATCCAGATGATCCATCTCATGCTGTAGGGCGCGCGCCAGCAGTTCTTCCCCTTCGACCTCGAACCACTCGCCACGCTCGTTCTGCGCGCGCACCTTCACCCACTCATCGCGTACCACCTTGAGCCGTATATCCGGCAGGCTCAGGCATCCTTCCTCTTCCAACTGCCTACCTTTGCGCTCGATTGTCTTGGGGTTGATCAACACCAGCTTGTCCTTGGGATTCTTCTTGAAACTCACATCGATGACCATCAACCGTTTTGCAATGGCGATCTGCGGCGCGGCCAACCCCACTCCTTCGCCCGCATACATGCTCTCAAACATCTCCTCGACCAGCGTTTGCAGCGCCTCGTCGAAGACCGTCACCGGTGCGCACTTCCTCAATAACACCGGGTCGGGATACTTCACAATTTGATGAACCTTCAACGCGGTTGTAGTCGCCATCTGTGTCCCTTTAGTTAGTCATTTCCGCAGCGCAATTTCTTCAGCCGTTGTCTGTAGCACAATTTATCTTTGTCATGTTCGTAGCGAAGAGGAGGAATCCGCTTTTGCCACTCCCCTTACTCATCCCGACCTCAATACTCCCGAATCTGCTCGCGGTAACCGGCGTAGTTCCTCTCCAGCTCTCGCAGCGAATCTCCGCCAAACTTCTCTATCGCCAGCCGTGCCACCGTCAGCGCAACCATCGACTCAGCGACGACTCCCGCCGCCGGAACCACGCAAACATCACTTCGTTCATAGGATGCTTTCACCAACTCGCGGGTCGCAAAACTCACCGATCCCAGCGGTCTGCGCAGTGTAGAAATGGGCTTCAAATAGCCTCGCACCACCACATTTTCGCCATTCGAGATTCCGCCCTCGATCCCGCCTGCATTATTCGTCTCCCGCGTAAATTTTGTAAACATCTCCTCTGTCTTCTGCCCCGAGTAACCAATCTCATCGTGGACCACGCTACCCAGGGACTCCGCCGCCGTCACTCCGCGGCCAATTTCGACCGCCTTCACCGCCTGCACACTCATTACCGCCTGTGCCAGCAGCCCGTCCATCCGCTCGTCCCAGTTGACGTGCGTTCCCACTCCCGGAGGCAGCCCATGCACCACCACCTCGAAGACTCCGCCGATCGTATCTCCTGTCTTCAACGCCACGTCGACCTCTGCCTTCATTCTCGCTTCATCGTCCGCATCGACGCAGTTCAGCAGGATCTCCTCTTTCGCCTGCAGAGCAGCAATCTCCTCCCACGTTGCCTCGCGCCGCAGTTCAGCCTTGCCCACACGCACGACGTGGCTTGCCACTTCAATCCTCAGTGCACGCAGCAACATCTTTGCCAGCGCCCCGCAGGCCACTCTCGCCGCTGTCTCTCTCGCGCTCGACCGCTCCAGAATGTAACGCGCGTCGGCAAAGTCGTACTTCAGACTCCCCGCCAGATCGGCATGCCCTGGCCTCGGCGAGGCCACAACCTTGTGCTTGAACGCATCGCCCTCATCGACCGGCAAAATCTCTTCCCAATTTGCCCAGTCGCGATTGGCAATCGTCATGGCAATAGGCGATCCAATCGTTTTGCCATGCCGCACACCGCTCAGAATCTGAGCGGTGTCGCGCTCAATGCGCATCCTTCCGCCACGACCATAGCCTTTTTGTCGACGCGCCATCTCACGCGCGAGGAACTCCTGCTCCACCGGCACACCCGCTGGCAGTCCGCTCACCATCGCCACTAGAGCCTCTCCGTGGCTCTCTCCTGCAGTGGAAAATCGCAGCATTCGTCCCTATTCCTCTCGCAAAAAACGATCCAAGTCTAAGCTCTGATTGTAACAACTCCTCATCTAATCCCTTCAAAAACCTGAGTCTCCGTCAGAGCAATCGCATGGAGCGAATGATTCCCGTCTCCGATGATGTACTGAGGTCCAGTCCTTTCAAAACCACGACTTGTGCGAAATTATTTGGGGTAGAGTCGCAGGGCTTTTTATATGTACTAAGATGCATTAGCTGTCAATTTTTAAACCATTTTGGAAGGGATTTCTCTGTGGATACTGCCGAGTTCGATCGCTTCGCTGATGAATATGACCAGGTGCATGAGGAAAATATTGCCGTAACTGGTGAAAAGCCTGAATTCTTCCATGAGTACAAGATCAAGGAGCTTGTCCGGATGGCGCAGGATAGAAGCCTTCGGCCCGATAGCATTCTGGACTTCGGGTCAGGAATCGGCAACTCAACTCCATATCTACACCGCTACTTTCCTACGGCTACGCTGGCTGGGGCAGAGGTCTCACAGCGCAGTCTGGATGTTGCTGAATCACGCTTCCCAGATATGTCTACCAGTTTGCTAATTGATGGGCAGAGAATCCCCGCCAAGGACAATACGTTCGATATAACATTTTCCGCCTGCGTCTTTCATCACATTCCGCATGAGGAGCACCTTCATTGGTTGAGAGAGCTACACCGGGTTACACGACGTGGCGGGATGCTTGCTATCTTCGAGCACAATCCGCTGAACCCACTGACCGTGCGTGCGGTCAATACTTGCCCATTCGACCAAAATGCGCGCCTTGTTCGGGCAAAAGGACTGGTAGCACGTTATCAAGAGAGTGGATGGAAAGATACCAAGGTAAACTATCACTTATTCTTTCCCCATGTACTATCCGCTCTGCGCGGATTGGAACCGTATCTGTCTGGGATTCCGTTCGGTGGTCAGTATTCGGTCACTGCAATCAATGCCAATTAGCCCTGATATGGAGTGAACTGTGCTGCTTGTTGTTTCACAGCTCACCCCCCCGCCAACGCATTGGACCGGTCACTCCATTGTGACTAGCGCGCTGGTGGGATCGTATCTGACTAGCTTCCGGCGGGGTCGTAGTCTGTGGCAGTGATCGTTTGCAGACCATTGGCTGCAGGCGGCTGGGGATCTATCAGAATAAGTGTGTGCGCGCTCGAACTGGCGTAGCTGGTTTGGCTGCCCGTGTAGAGAGGCGCGGTGGAACTGCTGGGGACCGTCCCCGAGCGAACGATGACAATCGAGTAGATCCCAGCTGGCGCGTCGATGTAGCCCGTGTTGCTGGTGAAGCTGAGTCCGGTGTCGATGGGCGCAACGCGGCTGATAGGTGTGCGCGGCGGGACGAGATAAACATCTACCGTGCCAGCGTGCGTGGCCTGATCGAGGATGCGCAGGGCGACTTGGCCGGCGGGCGCGGGGTAGGCGTGATCCTTCAGCGCCGTCATTTGTAGGCTGGCGGCGGTGTTGCCGACCAGAACCGTGTACTGCCCGCCCGCCGCAAAGGTACCATGAACCGAGGCGAGCTGCTGCTCGGTTCCGGCATTGTAGGCCGCGTGGGTGGAGGAACCAGCGACAACCGGAAGGTAGGTGCTGACCGTACCGAAACCGATGTTGTAGAGTTCTGCGGAGGAGCTTTGCGCCGAGGCCTGATAGATGTCCAGCGCGGGTGAGTCGGGCGAGACGTCGATGACGCGAACCTCAGAGATGGCCTGAATGCCTGCAATGCTCTGGCAGCCAACCAAACCCGCGACCAGCGCTGCCGCCAACACGACTTGAGCGACCCTTCGGCTTGTGCGTAAAGCGAGTCGGCGAGTGCCCACCACGAGTTGGAGACGATCTCTCTGCATGACCTGATCCCTGCGGGTCTGCCGTGGGTGGATAGCTCTCCGCGCACAGCCAACCAGATCTGCCAGCGGCCAATAAGCCCCTTGCGATCGGCAACGGCATCGCATCCCATTCTATCGCCATGCAAGGGCTGGAGTGAAATCAATCGCCCTTTCTCTCTATCATTGCAGCCTAAAGTGCCTTGTTCGCTGTAAAGTGGATGACGTGCATTTGGATGCCGCTGGAGAGAGGCCAAACGCTACGGAATTTTGAGCGGCGGAATTTCTGAGGAGACGAGCCATGGGAAAGTGGACGCGACGCGATTTGGTGAAGGCAGGACTGGCGGCTTCGGCCGGAGCAATGGCGGGCGGCGAGCTGCTGGCCGAGGGGCGTGAAGGGCGCGCGGCGGCGAATTCCAACTTCGCGCTAGTGGCTGCAACGACGCCGACGGCGTTGAGTGACACCGATGCAAGCCATCTGCGCGAGCGGCTATCTCTTGACTTTGGTTGGCGATTCGCTCTCGGACATGCCAGCGATACCAAGAAGGACTTTGGCTTCGGAGCGATGCGATTTATGGGGACATTTGCCAAGGCAGGCGACGTCGGCGGCCCTGCGGCGCCCAAGTTCGACGACTCGGCGTGGAAGAAGGTGGACCTGCCGCACGACTGGGCGATCGACCTGCCGTTTGTCACTCCGGATTCGACTGTCGTCAACGACTCGATCCTGGTCGACCATGGGGACAAGCCGCTGGGCCGCGAGTTCCCGGAGACCAGCGTGGGTTGGTACCGTCGCGAATTTATGCTGCCAGCCAGCGACGCGGGACGGCGCATCTCAGTCGAGTTCGACGGCATCTTTCGCAACGCCACGGTCTTCTTTAACGGGCACTTCATCGCCGAAAATATGAGCGGCTACGCTCCGTTGAACCTCGACCTGACCGACTTCGCCAACTTTGCCGATGCTGCCGCTGTGAGCAGAGCCGCAGATGACGCGGCGAAGCTGGCCAAGGCGCAGGCCGCAGGAGATACCAAGCAAGTCGAGCGGATCAAGGCCGGAATGCAGACGCCGGGGCGCAACGTGCTGGTGGTGCGCGTGGACGCCTCACTGGACGAGGGATGGTTCTACGAGGGAGCAGGAATCTATCGCCATGTGTGGCTGACCAAAACCTCGCCGGTGCATGTGGCGCAATGGGGAAACTTTGTGCGCTCGGACTTTGGTGCGGTGACTGGAGTTGTGACCAGTGCCGATCAGGTCTCCGTTCATGTGACCACCGAGGTCAACAACGACAGCGAGGAGGATGTGATCGCGCGCGTTCATGCAACGCTAATCAACGCGGCGACGGGCAAGACCGAAGGGACTGCTGTCTCCGAGCCGCTGCTGATTGCTTCTCGCGAGACGTTGGCGTATCCCTTGCGAACGACGGTGTGGCATCCACAACTGTGGTCGGTCGAGTCGCCAAACCTCTACCGCGCGGTGACGGCGGTCGAGATCGACGGCGAGATAGTCGACCAGACTTCGACGCCGTTCGGCATTCGCACCGTGCGATTTGATCCCAACATGGGCTTCTTCCTCAACGGCCTGCCGGTGAAGATCAAGGGGACCTGCAATCATCAAGACCATGCAGGCGTGGGCGCGGCAATTCCCGACCGCATTCAATCCTACCGACTGGAGCGGCTGAAGTGGATGGGCTCGAACGGATGCAGGACATCGCACAACGCGCCGACACCGGAGTTTCTGGACGCCTGTGATCGGCTGGGAATGCTGGTTATGGATGAGACGCGCATGATGTCTTCCAACCCAGAGGGAATGAGCGAGTTGGAGCGCCTTATCAAGCGCGACAGAAACCACCCCAGCGTGGTGATCTGGTCACTAGGCAATGAGGAGGCCGAGCAGGGATCATCGCGCGGGGCACGCATTATTCGGACGATGAATGCGTTGCGGAGAAAGCTCGACCCGTCGCGACTGGCCACTGCAGCAGTGAGCGGCGGATGGGAGGGCCCCGGCATCCACAATGTGCTGGATGTGATGGGATGCAACTACAACGACAAGCTGATTGACAAGTATCACAAGGACAATCCGACGCAGGCGATGATTGGCAGCGAGACTGCGAGTACGCTGGCGACGCGTGGCATCTACGCCAACGACAAGGAGCGCGGATACGAGAGCGCATACGACACCGAGCAGCCTAGCTGGGGCAACACCGCTGAGCAGTGGTGGTCGTTCTACGACGAACGCGAGTTTCTGGCCGGAGGTTTCGCATGGACCGGATTCGACTATCGCGGAGAAACAACCCCCTACAAGTGGCCCTGCATCAGTTCGCATTTCGGGATTCTGGACACCTGTGGATTTGCAAAGGACACGGCTTGGTACTACAAGGCGTGGTGGGGATCGGAGCCAGTGCTACACATTCTGCCGCACTGGAACTGGGAGGGGAAAGAAGGTCAGGAGATCGAGGTGTGGGCGTACTGCAATCTGGAGAGCGTCGAGCTATTTTTGAACGGCGCGAGCCTGGGCGCGCAGGCGGTGAAGAAGAACGGGCATCTGGAGTGGAAGGTGAAGTACGCGCCGGGTGTGATCGAGGCGCGCGCCAGCAAGGGTGGCAAGGTTGTGTTGACCGACCGGCGCGAAACAGCAGGTGTGGCGGCCAAGATCGTCGCCGAGGCCGACCGGACAAAGATCATCGCCAATGGCTTGGACGTAGCTGTCGTCAACGTGAGCATCGTCGATACGCAGGGCCGATCGGTGCCAACGGCCAGCAACAAGGTAACATGGACCGTGAGTGGACCAGGCCATGTGATCGGCGTGGGCAACGGAGATCCTAGTTGCCACGAGGCGGATCGCGCCAGCGAACGCAGCGCATTCAACGGGCTGTGCATGGCGATTGTTCAGAGTCAACGCGGTGAGGCTGGAGCGTTGACCGTAACCGTGACATCGCCGGGGCTGGAACCTGCCAACGTCACCATAGCCAGTGAAAGCGGAGCGCTCGATCCAGTTGCGTAGTAAACCCACAATCGCCCCGAAGGATCGGGGCGATTGTGGGGAAGCCTATACTTTGCTAGCAGAAACGATCAAAAAGGGATGTCGTCGTCGGTGATTCCCTGCTCGGCATATTCTGGCTGGGACGCAGGAGCGCTCGATCCATAGCTGGCCGTCGAGGACTTCGCGTAACCTCCTTCGCCACTTCCGCCGCCGGGCTTGCCCAATAGAGATAGTTCATTGATTAAAATTTCGGTGCGGTACTTCTTTTGGCCAGACTCCTTGTCGTCCCACGAGCGGGTCTGGATCTTGCCCTCAATAAAGAGCTGAGTACCCTTCTTTACATAGTCGCGGACGATCTCAGCGGTACGCTGGAAAGCAACCATGTTGTGCCATTCGGTCGAGTCTTGCCAGTTTCCCTGAGCATCCTTGCGGCGGTCGGCAGTAGCAAGAGTGAAGCTGGCGACAGTCATGCCACCGGCGGTTGCACGAATCTCTGGGTCTTTGCCGACATTGCCGAGGAGAAACACTTTATTGACGCCTTTTGCCATCTTCTAACGCTCCTTGTCCGTTGCCAAATCTCGTATCCTCAAACAAAACCCCATTTCACCGGAGCCACACTGAATTAACGAGCTACGCGTAATTGGCTGGATCTGGCACCGGTGATTCCGCTTGTAGCAGCCTAGTAAGCGACTCTATCGACGCAGGATAGGGTGCAAAGGCCTCCGATACACCTTTCAGATCATACTATATCGCGGCTAAACGCTGCTGCCAGCAGCCATTTATGCAGGGCAATCGCATGATGTAGATCCCCTGACGGGCACAGACAAGGTGCACTGTAGCAAAACAAGTCAGTGCAAATCCGATTCAGGATCGCGCCGATAGGCGACCATAGACGAGGAAGGATTAGCTATGAATCTCTCCATCTCGAATGCAGTCGCGGTCTCTCCGGCCTCGACGGTCTATGACAGTACAACGGTGCACAGTCAGGTCGCCACATCGGCTGCGGCCGAGGTGACCGATACCGTACGCCTCTCGCAAACCGCGCAGATCCACCAACTCATTCAGCAGGGCGAGGGCGCGGCGATCATCGCCAGCACGCTCGGCATCCCAGTCTCCTCGGTAGACAGCATTCTGGGCATCGCAGTGGCTGCTCCCGTCGTGGTCGTCTCCACCGCGACCGACCTGACGGTAAACACCAAGACTGCTGGCACTCCGGCCCCGGCCCTCATCGATATCCGAGTGTGAACGTTGGGATCAAGTGTGCTGCAAGAGCGTGACCTCGATCTCTTCCGCCGGATGATTCTTTCAAACCGGTTTTGGATATGACACGTCCCCCAAACAGAAGAATACGGACAAGCATCAGTAAGTTATTGTCTGCGAATCGCTTGTCGTCGATCAATTATTTATTCGGCATAACGGCATGTCTCAAAATAGGACGATTTAAATAAGACCAAAGTACCGGACGATGGAATAAATTAAGGCCAGAATCCAATGGTCAATTTATCTATCTCAAATGCGGTATCGGGATTGAATTCGTCGGTCTCGAACGACACCCTGAAGCCAACACCTCAGGCGGCGACGGCGCAGAGCGTTGAGATCGAGGACACAGTGCAGATCTCGCAGAGCGGACAGATTCATGCGTTGAGCCAGCAGGGGAAGGGTGCCGAGGAGATTGCCACCGAGCTTGGCGTGCCAATCGCTACCGTGACTGGAATTCTGGGTATCGTGTCGGCGGCGGCGATAGTCGATCTCTATATTCCTCCCCCACGCGCGAATCCGTTTATGGAGACTCCGCGAACGACATGGTGGTAACGTCATCAGCTCGCCTCCAAGCACCCGAGAATCAAGCTGTCTTCTACCTCCAAGGTTTTATCGGATAAAGCATTGCAAGGCCGTGAAGTCGATACTCCTCACCGGGCGTGTACGGCCTTGATGGAGGGCGCAGAGCGTCATCAATCTGTTGCCGCTGCGAACAGTGTCGGTGCGTTCACTGCAAGCTGAACTTCTCGCCGCGCCTCGGCCTCTCCTAAAGCGCAACCAGCAAGACGGTGGATCGAACGATATGCTGGATCCTTCCCCATACGCTACGCTTAGGGTAAAGATGACAAGCAAACTACAGATTGCACGTCAGATCCCCCCAAACAGTGGCCATTACTCTAAGCTTGTTACGTGACATGGAACGCTATAAGCCGCCGCATTCATCTGCAAAATTGCGAAGAAAACGGGTGAACTCCGTGGAGTTCACCCGTTTTCTTCGCAATTTTGGTTGCCCCCCAGGGATTCGAACCCCGATTGGGCGAGTCAGAGTCGCCAGTCCTACCATTGAACGAGGGGGCAGCAAGAGCGGATTGCGTCAGCCAGCAAGAGTCGCACCTGCCAGACGCCGTCGGCCTGTATCTACCGCCAACCGACTTATTGAGTGTACTTGGCGAGCCGCTTACGGTCAACGTCCACTCCGCAATTTGATCCGCAACGATTGGCGCGCCACTTGATCGTCTACCAGCGCAGAACCGCTCCAATCGATGCGTACAGTGTTTCAAAGTCTTGCACTTGAGCTTAGTCGTAGAGCACTTGTCAGGCTGCGCGAGCCGAGTCGTGCGTGACGCCAGTGACCATCTGCGACAGCGAGTAGACTACTAACCGCAACGACTCTGAGTAGGCGGAGAGCTCTTCGGCTGCAGCTGCTCCCTGCTCGGCGTTGGACGCAGTTTGCTGCGTGACATGCTCCATCTGACTGAGCGCAGTCGATAGCTGCTGGATGCCGTGCGCCTGTTGGAGACTGCCAGCGTTGACCTGTTCGACCATATCCTTTACGCGCACCGACTCCTGCGTAATCTCGCGAATTGCTGTGGCGACCTGATCGACCTTCTGCTTTCCGTCGCTGGATTTTGCCACCGATTCCTCGATGAGTTCGGTGGTATCGTGAGCAGCCTGTGCGCAACGTTGCGCTAGGGTACGCACCTCGTCAGCGACTACGGCGAATCCCATTCCGGCCTCGCCGGCACGTGCTGCCTCGACTGCGGCGTTCAGCGCCAGAATGTTGGTTTGGAAGGCGATCTCGTCGATGATCTTGATGATCTTTGCGATCTTTCCGCTCTGCTGGTCGATCTCGGCCATTACTTCGAGCATCAGGTCGAGCTTGCGATTGGTTTCGGCGGACTTGCTCTCAGAGAGCGAGGCCATTTCAGATGCTCCGCGCGAGCTGTCGCTGTTGCGCTGGGTGACGACGCCGTCGTACGGGGCAATCACTTCGTTGAATCCCTGAAGCTTGCGCAACCGCCCCACGTTGGCGGCGGCGGCGTCGAGATTGGCCTTGGCCTGGTTGTAGGCGCTTAAGCGTTCGTCCAAATCCTG
>CAZPZL010000009.1:0-20324 GCA_964590925.1 uncultured Granulicella sp. | reverse complement strand
GACTATTCTATCCAGATACAAGCAAACCTCCAAGTACTTTGGAAGGCTCCTTCAGCTAGTGCGATTTGATCGATATTCTTCGGGCTGGTCCCACACAGCCAGCCCGAAAGCCCGTAAAAAGTTTGTCGCATTTTTGTCGCAAATACCGCCCAAAGGGCCGTTTTTGCCGGTTTATAACTACTGCACCGTAAACAACTTGCGATTTTCGCCATTTCTTGACACGGAAGAGGTTGCTGGTTCGAATCCAGTCGTGACAAGGGTATTGAAAAGGCACACCAAGAAATTCGTAGGTTGAATACACGAAACACACCACCAAGGTATCCGGTTCGATCTGTAGGTCATTTGGTGCTGCCGTCGCATCGTGCGCAAGCTGCTGAGCAAGGCTCTATCGCCCGAACGGTTCAACGAAGTTGTCCGTCGGCATTGGGGTGTGGAGTGCCGGTTGCATTGGCGGTATTTCCTTCCGCAGCGCGGGTCATGCTTTCAATTATTTTTTTGGCGCATTTAATATAAAATCCATTTGAAAAACGATGTGGACCAATGAAGTGAATAAACGACGCCTTCTCATAGGGAACTCCGGCGTGGGCCCAGTAAGATAGATACTTGGGAAATTCCAATATCTGGGCATTTTCGGAGTTCGCAATCAATAGATTGGAAGTCACCTGTTCGCTTCCCCACTCGTCCCATTTGTCACGCGCAATCTTTCGCATTAGATCAGAAAATCGGACAATTTTTTCGCGATCGATGGAGCCTTTCGCAAATCCCGTAAATCCGGCGTTGCCCCGCACATACTTCAGAGTCTCGCTCTCCGGCAGTTGATCGAAGGACCGCTCGCAGACGGCCTGCACCATAGGACTAGAAAGTGATTTGTAACGGATGCAGGCGCTGTGCATCGTTTCGATCTCTGGATAGGAACGGTCCCCTAGAAGGGTAAAGCTGCGATTGGCGTCGATACACTGAGCAACTTCTGCGATCGAGTTAGAGGTCAGCGTATCGGAATCTAGCTGCACGACGTAGGTCTCTCGCACAAGATCGGCAATTAGCAGCAGCCTCTCCCAACAACCTTTCTTTGGGCAGCGATCCGGCGCGACCTCGGCGATGGGAACGATTCGAGCCTCCGGAATATGCACGCGTAGAACGGTAAGATCGCTGTTCGTCAGCGATCCATCGTTCAGAATCACAACCTGCGGATTGCGTCCAAGCTGCGCACAAAATGACTTCACCGCCAGCAGATACATTCTCACTTCACCGTGACACAGCATCGTAACCAGCGAAAGCCGGTCGTCGCTTGTGTGAATCGGTGGAGTACGCCGCAGCGAGCGAGCGCTAAAGTCGAACCATGCCCTTCCCAACGCCCGTTTAGCTCGAAAAAACATTCGCGAACCTCTTGATCCATATCGTCTCACGGGAGAGGCCGGTTGGCGACTGGGTTGCATGCATTTAAAAACTTCGCGGCAAAGGCTCGAAGGATAAAGTCGGGCAACATCTGATACTTTACACAGAGAGAGATTGCAACGATGCCCAAGGTTGATGTCATCATCCCCGCGTACAATGCCGAGAAGTATCTTGCAACCGCCCTCGACAGTGTTCTGGCGCAGAGTTTCGAGGATTGGCGGATTGTGTTGGTAGACGATGGCAGCTCGGATGCGACGGCTGCTGTCGTTGCACCCTACGTCGAGCGATTGGGATCGCGAATCAGTTTCATCCAGCAACCGAACCTGGGAGTTTCAGCGGCGCGCAATACGGCGATTCGCAACTCCAGCGGAGAATTTCTGGCACTGCTTGATGCCGATGATGTTTGGTTGCCAGATCGCCTGCTCGAATCGCTGAAGAGCTTTGATGGGCGGCCGCAGATCGGGTTGACCTACGGATTCAACACGCGCATCGGCCCAGATGGTACTGTCATCGATACCTTTGATCGCAGGCAGAGGCACGGCGAAGGCTGGATTGCGCCTTATCTTTACATGCGTCGGATTGATCTGCCTGCTCCAACGATCACCTTTCGTCGCCAGTGCATCGAAGAGGTCGGCGTATTCGACGAGACGCTGCGTGTCACCGAAGACCGCGATCTATGGCTTCGTATCGCTTCCCGGTATCAGGTGGCGCTGGTGCCAAAAGTGCTGGCTCTTTACAGAACCTCACCCGATTCGGCGACGACCGATCCAGACCGAATGCTGCGATCGCAACTACAGTTTATCGAAAAGCACTACGGCTCTCCAGGTTGCGGATGGCTGGCTCGCAGAGCCGCCTTGAGCCAGATCTACCGGCAGCGCGCCGAAGCATTGGGACATCGCGGGCAGTTGTGTGTAGCGCTGACCAGCTCGCTGCGAGCTCTGGCGCTGGACCCCTTGTGCGTTGGCAATGCGCGATCTGCAGCGTCGCTGCTCCTACGCTGTGCTGGGATCAAACGCTAGATATTTATACCGAAACTGCGCTACGGCTCAACTGCGCCGATGGAGGGAGGCGAGGGTCTCTTTGCCCTATAGAAGTCGGTCGGCAGCTCGATGGCAACGCCAGCCCGAATCGCGGGACTGCCCGGGCGAGGATGAAAGTTGAAATGGTCGAACTGAGATTCTGTGGTCATGGTGCGGGCGGGTTCGTCCACCAGCAATGGGTCCGAGCATAGATTCGAGGACAAGAGACAGGTGTGGATTCGCAGGTTGAAGTAAATGTTGCGTTCGGCGGTGACGTGATCGGAGGAGTCGCTTAGATAAAACAGGCCGGGAACATTGGCGTTGCTGGGGTTGTACTTCGGATTCAGAGATCCAAGCATGATATTGTTGCGAAATAGATACTGCGTTGAGCCGCAAGTGTTCGAGGGCGTGCAGTTTAGGTCGATCATGGTTGCCGAGTATCCGACAGTCGTGTTGTTGGCAAACAATACGGTACTATTGGCCGCGCTGAAGAACGAAAATATGTCTCCTGCAGCGCGGCAAAACAGGCTGAGATGCTGATTGTAGTTGCGCGGCGCGCCGGGCAGCGGCTCGGACATACGCAGACAGTTTCCAATCGTAAGGTTGTTCTCAAAGACTGTGTCGGAGTGAGGCGTTGCTCCCCACTTCCACTGCTGCCCCATGTTGCCGTAGGATTCAGAGTTTGTAATGGACAGGTGAGAAACGGTGGTATGCGGCCCAATGAAGCCGTCCTTGGTGTTGTATGCCTGCACGCAGTGGTCACAGCTAAATGTGTCGAGGACGGTGTCCTGTCCGCTCCATGAGTCGCCGAAGCCGCCGCTGTTCATGTCGTAGCAGGCGGCCGCGGGAAAGGAATCAACGAGGGGGTACTGCTCATTGCATCCGTTGGCTTCCATCGTGACGTACTGAGCGCGGATAGAGGAACCGGCAGCGTCGGGCGTGTCTCTGCCATCGTCGAAGTTCCATCCGGCGGCACCGTTGAATCCGACATAGACTCTATTCATCGTAATTGCGCCTCCGATTGGCCCGGAGATGCCGTTGGTGGTGTGGCCGTGAATCCACAGATCCTGTAGCGAGAGATTTGACGTAGCATTGTTCACGCCAATTCCGCTTGCGTCATAGTCATCCATAGCTGGACCGCCGGTGTTGCAGTATCTGGGCGAAGCGGGGTTTCCATGCAGGATGCATCTTCCGTTATGCTCGGTGATCTCTAGGCACTGGACAGCGACATTCTTCGTGTCTGCAAGATTGAGAACCATGTTGACCCCAAAGCCACCAAAGATTTGCGTGAGCTTTGAGCGATCCGTGACGTTTCCGTTTGCGCAGCTTGCGTAGTTCTCGCCCAGAATGCGCGTCGGCTGTGTAGGCGTGCCCGCCGGAATGGTTGGATTGGTACAGGAGTAGGGACCATGTCCCCCAAAGCACCACGTATAGCCCGCTCCCTTGCCAGTTGCCGCGTCGAAGCCAACCCGCCAGGGTCCACCGCGAAGAATGACAGTATCGCCGCCCGCAATGACCCAGGCATCATTACCGTAGCTCTGGTCGTCCCACAGATAGCGATAGTCCTTGAAGGCACAGTGCTGATTGACGCCTCGTCCGCGATAGGGTGCGTCTGCCTTGCCATCGCATTGTCCGGTGGTGGTGCGTGCCGAGTAACGAGTTCCGCCGTCGGGGCGGACATACCATGTCTCCCCGACGGCGGACGTTGCAACCAACATCAGTAAAACGGACCATAGAAGCGCGCGCGCTTGATTCACTGAACCTACTCCTCACGCACTCATTGGGCTTACTACTTTTCGTAGGCACCAATCGAGGGTGGATTTGATCTCTGAGCGCCAGTATAGTCCAGAGTTACACTGGGCAGATATATACCGGATCCAATCGCAGGACTTGCAGAACTGAGACTGAAGTTGAGGTTGTCCAGAGCACTCTCCGAGTTAAAACTCAGCGGGGGTTCATTGGTTAGTAATGGATCAAGGCACAGAATCGAGCCGGTGCAACTATCACCATTGCGGATGTTGTATTCGATGTTATGACTTGCCGTGACAACATCCGATGGATCGCAGTAATAGTACAGTCCGGGTAATTCCCCGTTGCTGCCATAATTTGGGTCGGCGTCCATAAGGCCCAGGATGATGTTGTTGGTGAAGGTATACGGGGTAGTTCCGCACGTTCCGGCAGCATTGCCCGCAGCGCTAGAAGACCCGCAATTCATATCGAAGACCGTAGCCGAGTAGGCCACGACGGTGTTGTTAGCGAAGAGAACCGACGAGTTCGCCGATGAGTAGAAGCTGAATACATCGCCGGACGCGCGGCAGAAGAGCGTGAGATACGAGCCGGGAAGCCCGGTGGCCTGATTGAAGTTCTGCGCCGCGCCGGGAATCAGCTCGTTCATTCGGTCGCAGTTGCCGACGGTGGTGTTGTTGATGAACGTCGTACTCGAATTGGCCGTTGCGCCCCACTTCCACTGCTGCCCCATGTTACCGTAGGAGGTCGAGTTCTCAACCAGCAGGTTGGTGGTCGCGGTGTGCGGCCCAATGAAGCCATCCTTGGTGTTGTAGAACGTACTGCAATGATTGCAGGTGAACGAGGAGAGTGTCGTATCCTGTCCGCTCCACGAGTCGCCGAAGCCGCCACTGTCCAGATCGTAGCAGGACTTTGCCGGGAACCCAGTATGGACGATCGGGTACTCCTCGTTGCAGCCATTTCCTTCCATCGTCACATAGTTGGCGTTGATGACCGAGCCGGCGGCGTCCGGAGTATCCGAGCCGTCGTCGAAGTTCCATCCCGCAAAGCCGTTGAAGCCGACAAAGACTCGGGTCATCGTAATCAACCCGCCGATAGGCCCTGCAATTCCGCTGGTAGTGTTGCCGTGGATATAGACATCCTGAAGCGATACGTTCGAGGTTGTATTGCTGGTCTGAATGCCGTCTCCGTTATAGTCATCCATAGTGGATCCGCCAGTGGTGCAGTAGCGCGGATAGGCAGGGCTCCCGTGAAGGATGCACTGCGAGTTGTGCTGCGTGATCTCCAGGCACTGGATGTCGACGTTCTTAGCTCCCGATAGGTTGAGGTCCGCAGACACACCAAACCCTCCAAAGATCTGCGTGAGGGCCGAATTGTTGGTGACATTGCCGGTCGAGCAGCTTGCATAGTTCTGCCCTAGAATGCGAGTGTGCTGCGTCGGCGTGCCAGACGGAATCGGCGGGTTGGAGCAACTGTATGGACCGTTGCCACCAAAGCACCAGGTATAGCCTGCTCCCGGTCCAGTTGCAGAATCGAATCCGATTCTGCAATCGGGCGAAGAGGGATTTGCCTGATTGGGGTTGGCTGCACATCCGCGAATTATGACCGTGTCGCCGCCGGCTATCACCCAGGAATCGCTTTGGTAGCTCTGGTCATCCCATAGGAAGCGGAAGTCGTTGAAGGCACAGTGTTGGTTTGTTCCTGTGCCAGGATATGCCGCGTCTCCCTTGCCATCGCATTGCCCGCTGGTCTGGTTGGCCGAGTAGCGAGTTCCACCATCGACGCGGATGTACCACGTCGTTCCCGGTCCGGTACTTTGCACGGCTGGTGCCACAGTGATCGAGGTTGCCACAGATTGCGTCTGCGCCGGATTTCCGTTGTCGGTAACCGTCGCGGTAAAGCTCGTCGTCCCGCTGGTCGTTGGCGTTCCGGAGATAACGCCGGTGGTCGCTGCCATGCTCAATCCAGCAGGCAGAGATCCCGCACTGATATCCCAGGTATACGCCGGAGTTCCTCCGCTAGCCGCCAGTGCCTGCGAGTAGGCAACGCCCACGGTCCCAGTGGCCAGTGCCGAGTTGGTAATGATTAGCGCGCTCGGTGTTACCACCAGCGTCAAAGAGGCCGACTTGCTCAACGCCGATGGCTTGCAGCTATCGGTCACGGTTACGCCGAGTGGGTATGCGCCGGTTGCTGCTGGAGTTCCGCTGATGACACCGCTCGACGCTAGGCTCAACCCGGCGGGCAGGCTACCGGAGCTTACCGACCAAGCATATGGAGCCGTGCCGCCCGCTGCCGTTAGCGTAGCGCTGTACGAAGAAGCTGCCGCTGCGCTAGGCAGTGCGCTTGTACTGATGACCAGTGGAGGAACAGGAGACACCACGGTCAGGCTCAACGTCGTAGTTGCCGTCTGCTGTGGATTTCCTCGATCCATCACGGTAATTCCCAACGTGAACGCACCGGAGACAGTTGGCGTTCCAGAGATAACCCCTGTCCACGACGAAAGGCTCAACCCCGCTGGCAGAGCGCCCGACGTGATCGACCAGCGGAAGCTGGGCGTTCCGCCCGATGCTGTCAGCGTCTGCGAGTAGGCCGTACCCACGGTCGCCGAAGTCAGCGACGAGGTCGAGATTGCCAGCGTGCTGGGCGAAACAACAATCAGTGTCGATAACGTCGCCGTCTGCTGTGGGCTACTGCTATCTGCCACCTGTATGCCGAAGTCGAAGCCTCCGCCTGCAGTCGGTATACCGGAGACCAATCCGCTCGACGCCAGCGTCAATCCCGGGGGCAATGTGCTTCCCGCCGTGAGACTCCAGATGTATGGCGCGGTTCCACCCCGAGCCGCCAGCATCTGCGAGTAAGCCACGCCCTCGTTGCCCACGGCCAGACCATCGGTCGAAATCGCCAACGGACGCGGCGCAATCGTCAACATCATGGCAGTCGTATTGGTCAGCGCGGGGCTTCCGCTGTCGGTCACCGTCACGCCAAACGAGAAGGTTCCGCTGGTCCACGGCGTGCCGGAGATCACGCCCGACGTCGACAGGCTCAAGCCAGTCGGCAGGCTCCCCGAGGTCAGCGTCCAATTGTAGTTGGGTGTGCCACCCGTCGCCGCCAACGTCTGAGAGTAAGCCGTTCCGGCAATTCCCGAGGCTAGAGACGAGGTCGTAATCGTCACTGGCTTCGGTGCCAGCAAGATTGTTGTCGCCAGCGTCACCGTCTGCTGCGGGCTGCCGCTGTCTTTGACCGTCAAACCCAGCGCGAAGGTGCCATTTACCGTTGGAGTTCCACTGATTACCCCGGTCGAGGCTGCCAGGGTCAATCCTGCCGGCAGCGTGCCGCTGCTGACGCTCCACGAGTAAGCTGGCGTTCCACCCGTCGCCAACAGATCCTGCGAGTAGGCCTCGCCGTTGGTTCCAGCCGCCAGAGCCGTCGTCTTGATCGCCAGCTTGCTCGGCGCAATCACAATCGTCCCCGACACGCTGGCCGTCACGACCGTTTTCTCACTGTCGGTCACGGTAATGCCAAAGCTGAAGCTACCGGCCACAGTCGGCGTTCCTGCAATCACGCCAGTCGAAGCCGCCAGTGTCAATCCCGTCGGCAGACTCCCAGAGCTGATCGACCACTTGTATGGCGTTGTCCCTCCGCTAGCCGTCAGCTGCGTGCTATAAGACGTGCCCACCACGCCAGAAGCGAAGTTCGGCGGCGCGATCGTCAAAGCAGAATAGGCCTGTGCATTGGGAGAGACAATCGCCAGCGGAACCGAGACGGAAGCCGCTCCCGCCGAACCGTTCTGCACCTGCACATTGACCGTTCCGGGCTGTGCCAGTCTGGCCGCCGGAACCGCTACCGAAACAGTGCTGGAACTGACCGGAGTAGTCGCCAGTGCTGAGTTGTTCCACAGAATCACGGTCTGGCTGTTAAAGTTTGCGCCTACCACGGTCAGGGTCGTATCGCCCGCTCCCGCCGGAATCGGTTGGGGAAGAATTTGACTGATGCTGGGCGTGGCCATCTCCTGAACCAACGAAGATCCGCAGCCGATAGAGAAGATGAAGAAGATAATTCCGAGGTAGGACGACAATTTCCGCATGAATCTCATGTACTCACCTGTTGGCCTGATCGGCGCTTCGCTGGCCCAAAATCCCGAGGCAACTCTCAAGGCGGTAAATTTTACTTTCGTAATGCTACAAGTCTCACCCTACAGACAAACATTGGTTACCACAGTCACCCAAAGGCCGCGATGCGCTGCCACTTTCCGGTTATCGACAGAGTTAATGGAGTGCAAGCCAGAATGTAACGCCGTCACCGTCCACTAAGGTAACGGGCATGCCAGCCTTGCTAGCAAATTAGTCGAGAGTCTAAACCTATAGATCATGCAAAATATTGCACAATAAGGGGAAATCCGTCCACCCTGTGACCTTCGTCACGCATCCTACACAGCCTGAATCTCTTATAAATCTGCCATCCCCACCGTCTCACGAACGCTGAACCAGTTTGCTGACGCAGAGCCCGCTGCGCCACGCCCCAAAAGCACGATAGTAACCACATAAATCTGCGACAGAATATTACCTAAGTAATATATCTCATTGGTGGCCAGATATCCCATTCATCGCGGTCTCATCGCAATGGGCGAGATGTAGGATCTTCGATCCGCTGGACTTTGTCTTTGTTTCGGCTGCTGCTGATGCCTGATCTTTTGTCTGTGATTCCGCAGAGCAGCGGAAGAATCAGCCTTTATTTACTCAATGACGGTCTATACCCATTGGAAACCGCACTAATTCTCAGGCTGCACCGCTCGCGCCAGACGCAGCAGATCAGCTGCATTCTGCTCCGTGCGCCCCGGCTCGAAGACCGCCGAGCCTGCAACCAGCATGTCGGCCCCGGCTTGAACGACGCTTGCCACCGTATCGCCAGCCACGCCGCCATCGACCTCGATGCGAAAGTCAAGCCCCATCTGCTTGCGCAGCCGTGCCAGATGAGCGATCTTGTCTATGGCCAGCGGCAGGAACTTCTGGCCGCCAAACCCCGGATTCACACTCATCACCAACACATAGTGAACCATCGGCAGCACTTCGACCAAGCTCTCGACCGGAGTCGCCGGATTCAGAACCACACCGGGCAGAGCCTTTTGCTCGACGATGTGTTGCAACGTGCGATGCAGATTGCGACAGACCTCCTGATGCACCGAGATCAGATTCGCTCCTGCTGCTGCAAACGCAGGGATGTAGTCGTCCGGGTCCTCGATCATCAGGTGGCAGTCGAGCGGCAGCTTCGTCACTGATCGCAGCGCCTTGACCACCGGAGGACCAAAGGTGATGTTGGGAACAAAGTGCCCGTCCATCACGTCGATATGCACGATGGAGCCGCCGCCGCGCTCGGCTACGGCAACCTCATCGGCCAAGTGGGCAAAGTCAGAAGCAAGAATAGAAAACGCTAGTTCGATCATTCGGTCGCTCGGTGAATAAGGTGCAATTTATGGTGTAAGCTTCGCTGGAGGAAGTGTATCAGCCGACTGGGTCGTTTCGCGCGGGGCCTTATCTGATTCGCTCAGGGCCATGCGCGCCGCTCCACGCAGAATCCGGCGAATCGGCCAAAAGTCTTCTGCCCCTGACGACTTGCCGTCTTCTCTCGGCAGAAATACCTCGCCTACGCGCTGCTTATCCGGGCGATAGTACCAGCGCCGCAACAGCGACAAATGATCGTTCAACCGAGCCAGATCCCGTGCCGACTTAGTCTGTTGCCCAACGCGGGCCGCCAGTTCATTCAGTGCCTCGACCACGCGCTTCTCTGGGCTCAACGTAGAAGGGGAGGCGTTGAGCATGGTGCTCCCAGCAGAATCATCTGCACCCGGTTTAATCGCAGTATTGGAATCAGAATCGCTATCTGATGCGGAAGTAGTCCCAGCCGCAGGAATTTGCCCCTCCGCGCCCGTCAGCGGCATGGGCTGCAAGATTAGAGGCTGTGCGAACAGCGAGCTGCCGACCACTGCCTGCTCCTTCGCCGCTCTCACGCCCAGCGTCGACAAACGCGCCGGCCCAGCCAGCAATCCGCCCTCGACGAGGAAGAGAGCAGCTGAGGGTTCGGAATCAGTGCAGGGGGCAGGGGAAGCAGATCCCTCTGCTTCGATGCGGGATGACAACAAGGACGTAGACTGGGCTGATTTCTGCACGATGACAGCGCGAATATTTGGAATTGGCTGGACGAGCGGGTCGGCCAGAGCGGCAGCAGCTTTCACGCGCATTGCCTGCGCATGAATCTCGGCCGCGCGCTCAAACTCCATCTCAGTCGATGCCTGCTCACGCTGGGCGGTCAACTCGCCCAGCAGCGACTCGCCACGCGTATTGAAGAAGGCCTCAACCGCCGCAGCTTCCGCCGCATAGGCCGCCGCACCCGCCGCCGTGTAGGCCTGATTACACGGCGCCAGACACTTCTTCATCTCCTGATAGACGCATCCCGGATGCTCGGGGTATGGCGCAAGCTCCTCGCTGCACCGCCGCAGCTTGAACAGGTCCAGCACCGCATCACAGTAGCGATCCGCCGCGGCACGCGAAGGAAACGGCCCGTAGTAGTTCGCCAGTGCCCGACGGCTCAGGCGGTTGGTCGAGTAGACTCGCGGATAAACGTTCTCCGCTGTGAAGCGCAGGAAGAAGGGTGTGTGCAGCCGCAGCCGCCGACGCGCCTCGGCGAGACCGTAGATTGCCGCAGCAGCACGATACAGTGTCACCACCGATTCGAACTCCGAGCCCGTTACGCTATACTCGATCCGCGCTACCCGCCCGCGCAGATTTAGACGCTTCGACAGAACCAGTCCGCCATCGGATGTCGGTTGTACTTGCGCAGACGACTGCGCCTTCGCCGCGAGCTCCAGCGGAGCCAGCAAGCGCGTAATGCGCCGCCGCAGATCCGCCGCCCGCGTCAGATAAGGCTGCGCCTCGGCCTGCCCTTCGACGCTCGCGGCGCGCAACGCGAATACTCCCGGCAAAGCCGGAATCCCGTGCAGCACCGCCGTCGCATTATCTGGCAAAAACTCTACGGATTGCTCGAAATTGAATTCTTCAGCCACAGTAGAATTGTAGACGGCACAGCACCCCGATAAACATCCGGGTCTACGACTACATCCTCTTTCTCCCGCAACGCAGCCTCATAAACTCTATCGACTCTGAAAATCACCTTACATATAGAACTGCTGACACCGTAACAACGCCCGATTGTAGACGTAATCCCAGCAATAGGTTTGACGCTACGCGATACACTTGGAGCTGGGCGCGACGGCTGCATGATTACACTCGTCCAGCACCGCAACCAGCACCCGAGAGAGCGCAGACGAACTTGCAGGCCGATTTGCCAACCACCAGCATGACACTTCCCCGCATCCACATCGGGCGACCGCAGCGCCTCGCCGCGCTTCTTCTGCTGGTCTTCTTCGCCGAGTGCCTCTGGGTTGTTGCCCACCAGCCGCTCACTTCCACAGCCTTCCCCCTGCACCACGACGGCATCTTCGCCTATCGCGTCGTCGCAGCCACTCTCGCGGTGCTGCGCCTGCTGCATTGCGACTCTACACGCGCCGCTATCTTCCTCATTCATCTTCCCTTCGTCCTCTTCGCCGTATGGATGGGCGGTGGCCTGTGGTGGGTATCGCGCCGCCTCTTTGGCAACGAGGGCGGCTTCATCGCGCTTGCCCTCTACTGCTTCTGTCCCACTGTGATCTGGCTAGCCGTTGTGCCCAACGACGACCTGCTCGCCATGTGGGGACTTTACGGCCTGGTCTATACTGCCATTGGCGTAGCCCACGCCATGCAGGGGCCGCGCCGCAAGTGGCGCCCACGCATTGTGCTGCTCACGATTGCGCTTGGCCTGACTTCGGCTGCGCATCTAGTGTCTGCCGTCGCGGGCTTCATCGCCGCTATCGCCCTCCTGATGTACCTAGCGGAAGGCCGTCGCTCTATCGCGTTGCAGATTCTCTCCATCGCCGCAGTCGGCGCATTCGCCATTCTCTTCGCGTTCTACGGATTCCACCCGGCCGAATTGCGCAACGCCTTACCCGGCACAATACGCCTCTCACTTATCGGCATCCGCAGCTTCGCCAGCGACCTATCGAACTTTTTCATCCTCATCGCACTCGCCGTAGCCACGCTACTCTATATCTTCTCCCGCCGTAGCCGCTACTTCGGCAACACCGCTCCGTTGCTAATGATTCTCGCACTCACACCGCTCGTCCCCACTCACAGCGTGAGTACGCCGTGGATCTGGGCGCTGCCATTCTTCTTCACCTATCTCGGCGGAGTCTTCGCCGACGCCCTCGAAACCCGCGCGCGCAAACCCTTCCTCGCGCTCACCGGTGCGCTCCTGACCGCACAAACGATCCTCTGCCTTGCCACTCTTCCGCAGATCGCGCAGTAATCCGTCTTACTGCCCGTCGAACTGCGCTAACGCAGCCTGCTGCTCTGCGTAGGACTTCAGCGCATAATCCACCGGCGGCTCGCCATCCGCCAGATAGCGCACAAAGTAATCCCATCGCCGACGCATAACGTAGGGCGTGGCCGAACCGTAGTCGTGCCCCGCATTGGGAACCATCAACAGGTCGAAGTCCTTGTTCGCCTTGATTAGAGCATCCGCCACGAGCAGCGTATTGTTGGGCGGAACGTTGTCGTCCATCGTGCCATGCACCAGCAGCAGATGCCCCTTCAGATTCTTTACGTAGTTCTCGTTTGCCTGCGAGTCGTAGTTCGTCGTCTTGTCTTTGTTGATCTTCAGCAGCCCGATCCACTTCTCTGCCCAGTCGTCCTCGTAGACGCGGTTATCGTGGTTTCCACTCTCGCTGACGCCGACCTTGAAGAAGTTGGGGAAGTGGAACATTGCCGCCGCCGCCGCCGCGCCGCCGCCCGAGTGCCCATAGATCCCCACGCGATCCACGTCGATCCACGCGAATCGCGCGGCAAGCTGCTTGATCCCTGCGATCTGATCGGGAATTGTATTGTCGCCCAGATCGCCATACAGCGCGTCATGGAAGCTCTTCGACCGCCCCGCCGTGCCCATCCCATCAATGCACACCACGACGAATCCCAGCTCCGCCAGTGACTGCATGTCCTTGTGCGCGGCGGAAAAACTGCGGCTGCCACACGAGCCCGTCTGCGGTCCCGGATAAACGTGGTCGATCACCGGGTACTTCCTCGTCGCGTCGAAGTTCGTCGGCTTGAAAAGAAATCCGTACAGATCCGTTTTGCCATCGCGAGCCTTCACCGTGATCTGCGTCAACGGCTGCCAGCCCAGCGCGCGCAGGTTTGTAATATCCTCGTGCTCAACCTCCATCAGGAGCTTCCCCTCGTCGTCGCGAACGACGGTTGTCGTCGGCGTCATCGGCGTCGAAGCTGCATCGACAAAGTACCTCCCATTGGGCGAGATCGTCACTTCATGATTCGCGTCCTCCGGCGTCAGCAGCTTCATCCCAGAGCCATCGAAGTTCACACGATAGAGTGCAGCGTAGTACGGATCGCGCCCCACTTCCTTGCCCGCCGCAAGAAAATAAATCACCCGCGCCTTCTGGTCGACGCGCAGCGCCTGAATCACGTTTCCGTCGCCGCGCGTGATCTGGTTCTTCATCACGCCGGTCGTAGCGTCGTAAAGATAGAGCTGCCCCCAGCCGTCGCGCTCACTGAACCAAAGCACCTCATTCGTCCGTGCCAGATAGCGCCAGCTCACCACACCCTTGCCGTTGTCGAAGTTGCCACTCTCGAAGTATGTCGCCGCCCGCTCGCTCATCACATCGCGAACTTCGCCGCTCTCGGCATCTGCGACGCGCAGCGACTCCAGCTTGTGATCGCGCGAGGTGGAGACGAACGCCAGATGCGCGCCATCCTCACTCCACTGCACGTCGTCCCAGCCGTGGCCACCGGCGCAGCTCACGTCGTCGCACAGGCTGGACCGATGCATCTCCGGTGGCATCTTCAGCCGCACCATCTTGTGCGTCGCCACGTCGATCACTACCGGCTGAATCGATCCCACATCAGCATCGCCAGGCATCGGGTAATGCCACGTCTCAACTGTTGGATGTCCCACTGACGTGCCCACCAACGTCATCTGCTTCACGCTGACCTGATCCAGTTGAAAGGTCGCAATCTTCTTTGAGTCCGGCGACCACTCCAGAATCGGCCTGCTGCTGTGCGTCCATCCCGCGTTGTCGGTTGCGTAGCCGAAGCCCTCCACGCCATCTGTGGTCAACTGCGTCAGCTTCCCGCTGGCCACATCGCGTACCCACAGATTGTTCCAGCGGATAAACGCGGCCTTGGTTCCATCGGGCGACAGGTCGAAGGCCTCCCAGCCCCTTCCCAGATGCATGTCGCCCGCGGCCTCACACTCGCCCTTGCCACGCAGATCGCAGCGCACCACGGTCGAACCCATCGCCATCGTCAGGATCAGCGTGCGATCCTCATCCTCCAGCGTAAAGTCGTTGATCGGTAGATGCCCTATAGTAAACAGTAGCCCGCCTGCCGTAATCGGCAGCTTGCCCGCACGCATCGCAGCGTTCAACGCCGCCGCCACCTTCGCCTGATCGAATGCCTCGCCCTTGGTCTTTTTCATCGGATCGATCAGCAGGTATCTCACGCCCTCCTGCCCCACGTCGCGGAACCAGAACCGTCCATCATCCAGCCATACCACCCGCTCCACCGAGTGGGAGACCAAAGGATTCACGTTGTAGTCCATGAAGCTCTCAGCACGCGCGTAGTCTGCCGCCGAGTAGACGCGCCCGGTCTGTGCCGCACCGCTTGCTCCGCACCCAACCAGAACCGCCAGCACAACCCGGCCCGCGCCACCGAACATCGCTTCGCCTCCAGCCTCGACTAGTTGGCCTTCTTCTCCGTCGTCGCTGCCGCCTTCTTCGCCGGAACCTTTGCCGCTGGCTCGGCCGTAACCTTCCGTTCCAGCTCGTCGATAGTCGTGTACAGATATTCGACATCGGTTACATGCACCCACTCTTTCTGCGTGCAAACCACAATCGACGGTGTGTACTTCACACCCAGCTTCTCGCCCAGCGACCGATCGGCCTCCACTTCCTTCTTCAACTGTCCGGTCGGGTCCACTACGAAGGGCAGGCTGATTCCATGCGACCGAAAGTACTTCTGCGTGAAGTTCAGCATGTCTTCCTTGCTAGCGATGCCGGTCTGTGCCGCAAAGACCGCGCCGCGATACTCATCGGCAGCCTTCGGCGACACCTTATCCTGCAAGTATCGCGCCCACACCGCCGCATCGAAGCTCCAGAGGTGCATCGGAAGCGGAAAATCTCTGTACACAAACGGAATGTTGTACTTGGCTATCGCCTGATGAATGATCGGATATGCATGTGCGCAGGCCGGACACTCCAGATCCGCCAACTCAAAAATTGCGATCTTCGCCCCAGCAGGGGGCTTCAGCATCGACGTGTCCATAAACGTCTCGCCGTCATTTGCCTTTGGCACATACCTCTGTGCCAATAGCGGTGTTGCGGTAATCAAGAGCGTCATCGCAACGGCAACGGCGACAACCACAGAACGGATCACAGAACGAAGGCGGCTCATCTCACTCATGCGCAAAAAATCCTCGTCTCCAATCCTATCGCAATCGTTCCACGCTTTCCCACTGCGATTCACGCAGATGCCCTCGGACTCGTACAATATATGGGAACAGGCAAATTCCCCACGGAGATACAGATGAGCATCGCAGAAAAGCTCGGCACAGACATTATCGTCGCCATGAAGGCCCACGAAGAGCATCGCCTCACCACGCTGCGCATGGTCAAGTCCGCGCTGCGCTCCAAGGAGATCGACAAGCGCCAGCCCTTAACCGACGCTGACGAGGCACAGATCCTGACCACGCTCATCAAACAGCGTCGCGACTCGGTCGACAGCTTTACCAAAGGCGGTCGTCCCGAGCTTGCCGCCAAGGAGCAGGCCGAAATCGCCATGATCGAAACCTACTTGCCGCAAGCTGCTGGTGCGGACCAGATCAGCGCCGTCGTCCTCAAGGCCATCGCCCAACTCGCCGAAACCACCGGCCAGAAGCCCGGCCCGCGTGAGATGGGAGCTGCCATGAAGCTGGTTCAGCAGCAGATTCAGGCTACCGGCCTGCGCGCCGACGGCAAGCTCGTCTCCGAACTGGTCAAATCCGAGTTGGCAAAGTAAAAAAATGGCAAAAACATCTGCTTTTTGTATGGAAATCCGTGGTCGGCGCTTTTCCGGCTCTACCTGTTGCGGCAAGGCTCGATTACAATAGAGGCATGATCGTTAAGACGCGTCTCTTCACTCCCGGGCCAACGCCCCTACTTCCTGCCGCCCAGTTTGCCATGGCTGCGGCCGATATTCACCACCGCACCCCCGAATTTCGCGCCGTCTTCAACCGCGTACTGGCGCAGCTAAAGGAATTCATCGGGACCAAAAATGACGTTCTGATCCTGACCAGCTCCGGCACTGGCGCAATGGAAGCTTCGGTCTCCAACCTGACCTCACCCGGCGACCGCGTTCTGGTTATCAGCGCAGGCAAGTTCGGCGAGCGTTGGACTGGGCTCGGCAAGGCCTTCGGCTTGGAGGTTGACGTAGTCACCGCGCCCAACGGCGAGACCTACTCACTCGACGCGGTCAAAGCCGCGCTTAAGCTAGAGACGCGCGTCGTCTTCGTGCAGGCCACCGAATCCTCGACCGGCGCACGCCACTGCCTCGGTGCCATCTCCAAGCTGCTCAAGGAGGCGAACAGCGAGGCGCTTCTGGTTGTTGACGCCATCACCGGCCTCGGCACCACGCACATAGACGTCGACAAGCTCGGCATTGACGTGTTGATCGGCGGTTCGCAGAAGGCTTTCATGATTCCTCCCGGACTTGCGTTTCTCTCCGTCAGCCAGCGCGCCTGGGATCGCATGGAGTCGAGCCACAACCCGCGCTACTACTTTGACCTGCGCAAGGAGCGCAAGAACGCCAAGGACGGACAGAGTTCCTACACGCCCTCGGTCGCGCTGATCGCCGCGCTAGGCGCATCGTTCGACTACATCGCCAAGCAGGCCGCCACCACGGAGAATCCCGCCGGAGACATTGTCACCGGACGCAAGAAGCTGATCGAGAACGCCGAGACCTGCGCCGCCATGACCCGCGCCGCCGCCGGCGCTCTGGGCATGAAGCTCTTCGCGCCAACCTGCCCGGCCGCAGCCACAACCGCCATCATTCCGCCCAACGGTGTTGACTCCAGCGTCATCGTCAAGGAGTTGAAGTCGCGCTTTGGCTCGATCGTCGCCAATGGTCAAGGAGAGATGAAAGGCAAGATCTTCCGCATCGCCCACCTCGGCTTCTTCGATTATCTCGATACTATCGCGATCATCGGAGCATTAGAGCAGGTTGTTGCCAAGAGCTTCCCCACGCCCGAGTTCGCCTTCGGCCAAGGCCTCATCGCCGCGCAGAAGCTCTTTGCCGAGCGTTCGCCAACTGCCGCCGAAGATACCTGTTGCTGTTCGAAGAAGTAGATAGCATTTGCAGGAACCAAACGAAGGAGGCCGTACGTCACGGAGTTCGCTCTGTGACGTACGGCTGCTTTCTAAGATTGATTTCTGTCGATCTGCGCAAATCACGACTGCGTATGTGTACGAACCATTGCCGGGCCCAATCTCCATGAAAAGATCATCTAGCGTCGCCGCTCCCCTGCTCGCCTCCGTTGCGTTGGCATCGCTTGCAGGTTGCCGCCAGTCAGAGATGAAGCGCTGCGTCAATGAACACAACGTTGTCGTCGACGACAGCTACTGCCGAGTTCAGGTCAGCCAGCAGCAGAACCAACAGAGCAACAACTACTATCATGGCTCTGGCTTCGGATTCTATCGCTACTACTACGGAGGAGTCGGCGGATATACACCCGGCTCCATGGTCAGCGGTGGCGGATTCTCTCCTGTTGCAGGACTTTCGTACGTATCGCCGACCGTTCGCAGCGGATTCGGCAGTTCCTTCAGCGGCGGCGAAGGAGTGGGAGAATAGTGCGCCGCGTCGAGATCTCTCCGCGCGCTGATTGGCAGAGCAAAGTCGAGTCCGTCGGCCTCACCTACCATTCACCCGAAGCAATGGCTCCGCGCACCTACTGGGACGAGTCCGCTTGCTACGAGTTCACCTCAGCCGAGGTCGATTTGCTTGAGGCCGCAGCCAACTCCATGCAGGAGATGTGCCTGGCCGCAGCGCAGCACGTCATTGACCGCAAGCGTTACGCCGAACTGGACATTCCCGCCGAAGCGATACCGCTGATTGAATGGGCTTGGGACGCTGAGCCGCCCGCGCTCTACGGTCGCTTCGACTTTAGTTGGGCCGGAGCCGAATCCGGCCAGTCACCCAAACTGCTGGAGTACAATGCAGACACGCCGACCTCGTTGCTGGAGGCCGCCGTCGTGCAGTGGTATTGGCTCGAAGAGGTTGGTTCGTCACTTCCCTCGGAACACCGCTTCTTTTCCCTCAACCTCTCCTGCAAGCCAGATCAATTCAACTCTATTCACGAGCGCCTGATCGCCAAGTGGAAGGACGTTGCACCGTATCTCAAATCGCCGGTCTACTTCGCCGGGACCGAAGAACCCGAGGATGTTCTCACCCTCGCCTACCTACAGGACACAGCGCAGCAGGCGGGGCTCAGCGCACAGCCCATTGCGATGCTCGACATCGGCTGGAACGCAGATCGCAAGGCATTTCTCGACCTCAAGGAAGAGCGCATCGACTCCATTTTCAAGCTCTATCCATGGGAGACGATGATGGCCGAGGACTTCGCCACTCACGCTCTAGCCACCTATCGTGAGATGCACTGGATGGAGCCGATCTGGAAGATGCTTCTCTCCAACAAAGGCATTCTGCCCATCCTCTGGGAGCTGTACCCGAACCATGCAAACCTTCTGCCTGCTTACTTCGATTCAGGCGCAAACAACCTGAGTGAGTTTGTCCGCAAGCCGCTGCACTCGCGCGAGGGCGCAAATATTGCGATCATTCGCAACGGCTCACCCGTCGCTACCTCCGACGGTCCCTACAACGGCCCATGCATTGTGCAGGCGCTCGCCCCAGACGCCGTCTTTCCCGATGCGTCCGGCCAGCCGCGCCATCCCGTCCTCGGTCTCTGGATGATCGATCAGGAGTGCGGTGGCATGGGCATCCGCGAGTCCGGCGGACCCATCACGGACAATCTCAGCAGCTTTATTCCCCATTTTTTTCGCTAGACAAGGTCGTCGCATAAACTATTCCGTAGGCACTTACCACCAACAAGACTGGAATCACCAGTCAAAGAAGGATGTCCATGAAGATTGTTCTCGCAGAAAAGGTCTCACCCGCAACCCTCGCCGTCCTGAAAGAAGAACCCGGCTGGAACGTCGTCACCGCCGATGAGATCGCCAAGCTCGGAGTTGGCGGTTTGGAGAAGGAACTGGCCGACGCCGACGCCCTCGTCGTCCGCTCCGCCGTACAGGTGGACGCCAAGCTGCTGGAGTCCGCGCCCAAGCTGCGCGCGATTGGCCGCGCTGGCGTGGGTGTCGACAATATCGACATCGACGCCGCCACTCGCTCCGGAATCGTCGTTATGAACACGCCCGGCGCCAACGCCGTCGCCGTCGCCGAGCTTACGCTTGGCCTGATGATCTCGATGGCGCGCAGCATTCCCCGCGCCAACTCCACCACGCACGCCGCCAAGTGGGAGAAGAAGTCACTGCAAGGCACCGAACTGCGCGGCAAGACGCTAGGCATCGTCGGCCTCGGGCGCATCGGATTGGAAGTCGCCCGCCGCGCGCGCAGCTTCGGCATGGAGCTGATCGGATACGATCCGTTCATCGCGCCGGTCATCGCAAAGGAGAATCAGGTCACGCTGCTCCCGCTCGATGAAGTCTTCAAGCAATCGGACTATCTCACGCTACACGTCGGTCTCACCACGCAGACAGAGGGCTTGATCAACGCATCGTCGATCAAGCTGATGAAGAAGGGCGTCCGCATCGTCAACTGCGCGCGGGGCGAGCTGATCGTCGACGAGGCGCTGGCCGAGGCCATTGGCACAGGTCACGTCGCCGGAGCCGCGCTGGATGTCTTCCGCAAGGAGCCGCTCAAGGACTCCGCCTACTTCGCACTTGATAACGTGCTGCTCTCGCCACACGTCGCTGGATCGACCGACGAGGCGCAGGAGGCCATCGGCATCCAGCTCGCTAAACAG
>CAZPZL010000008.1:6117-20820 GCA_964590925.1 uncultured Granulicella sp. | reverse complement strand
CCTTCGGCTGCCCTACTACTGGGATGAGGGAGGCTACTACATTCCCGCCGCGCTGGACTTCTACCGCACCGGAACGCTCGTCCCACACTTCACCAACGCTCATCCGCCGCTACCTAACGTCGTTCTTGGTGCGCTCTGGCACCTTACCGGATTTCGCATTTTGGCCACACGGATGATGGTCTGCGCCTTTGCGTCCGCTGCTCTAGTCGCTGTCTTTCGCCTCGCGCGCAATCTGCTTGGCGCACCCGCTGCCTTTGCTATCACACTACTGACCGCCGTCTACCCCATCTGGTTTGCACAAAGCTCGCTGGCCCACGCCGACATCTTCGCTGCTGCCTTCACTCTCTGGGGGCTGTCATTCTATTTGCTTCGAGGCGAACCGACAGGTGCACTGGACGGGATCTCTCGATTTGCTGGTGGAACGTATCGGCTGATGGTGCAGACATCCGTTATGTTTTCACTCGCTACGATGTCGAAGGAAACGGCCATCGTAATACCTGCGACTCTGGCTGCACTGGAAATATATCTGCTCTTCAGAGATCGCAAAATTTCCAGCCTGTATCGCTCACGCATCAGATGGGTCTTCTGTTTAATCGTGCCCATGCTGCCGCTGATCGTCTGGTACGCCTACCACCATCACGTCACCGGTTTCACCTTCGGCAATCCCGAGTACCTTCGTTACAACGCCACGGACAACTTCACCTTCACGCACGTATACAGCGCGCTGCATTTCCGTTTTCTGCATATTTTTTGGCAGCGAAACATCTGGCTTCCCTTAACGTTCGCACTGGCCTGCCTTCTGTTGTCCGCGCGTCCACCTGACGAGGCTCGTCCAATTGCGCCCAGTGTGCTACGTGTTATTTATCTTCTAGTTGCGACCAACTGGCTTGCCTTCTCGATCCTCGGCGGAGCGCCGCTGACGCGATATTTGCTTCCCATCTACCCCTTGCTTCTTCTGGTCTGTGTCGCAACATGGCGCAGCCGCCTACGCGCGTGGCCGCTTCTTGCCTGTCTTACGTTTGCCGCCTTCGTCTCGGCTCTCTGGATCAATCCACCTTTCTCCTTCGCTCCGGAGGACAACCTCGCCTACCGAGACATGATTGTCGTCGATCAGGAGGTTGCCGCATATCTTAACCAGCACTACCCGCAGGCGCACGTCCTGACGGCGTGGCCCGTATCGAACGATCTGTTCTGCCCCGATCTTGGTTACACTGATCGCCCCTTCGCGGTCGTAGCGGTGCAGGACTTCACCCCATCCGAGATCGCCCGTGTCGCTACCCGCTCCGCCGACTTCGACACTGCCGTCGTCTTCTCCACCCACTTCGCGGCGCCTGAGTTACAGCGTTATCTGTACTCCCATCCCGCCAGCCGTCGTGCAGCCGATTTCTCTCCAGCCCAGTTGCGCACTCCCACAGACATTGCCCGTGAGTTAGGCGGCAGCATCGTCTGGCAGGACGACCGTCGCGGCGAGTGGGCCGCGATCCTCCGCTTCTCTCGCCCCAAAGCGCCGTAGCCAACTATAATCGTCCCATCGTGGTGAGATTTTTTTTCAGCTCCATTCGTCGACTTCTTCTTCTGGCCGCCCTGCTTGCCGCCTGCGTCGCAACCCCAGATCTTTGCGCACAGACTCTGACGCAGACCCGCAGTTCGGTTGCAGACTCAGCCGCCGACATTCGTCAGCCAGGCGGGCATCTGGTACTGGTCCTGCCCTTCAATAACCGTTCCGGCCAATCCAACCTTAACTGGATTGGCGATTCATTCCCCTACACGCTCGATCAGCGTCTTACCTCAGCGGGCTTCCTCACCATTGGTCGCGATGACCGCGTGTACGCGCTCGATCACCTCGGTCTCCCTGCTGACTTTCGTCCCAGCCGCGCCACCACACTGCGTATCGCGCAGACTCTGGACGCCGACTTCGTCGTCTTTGGCAGCTACAACATCATTAACCCCGGAGCATCGGACAGTCGCATCGAGGTCGAGGCGCAGATCCTCGATGTAAATCAGCTCCGCATCTCCTCGGCACTAAAGGACTCCACCGAATTGGCCCGCCTCTTCGACGTAGAGAACGCGATCGCGTGGAAGGTTGCACGACAGATGGACCCGCACTTCGCCGTCGCCGAGCAGACCTTCCTCGCGGCCTCCAACGGAGTCCGCCTTAGTTCGTTCGAGGACTACATTCGCGGCATCTCCGCGCCCACCGAAGACGAACGCCTCAAGCGCCTCGAATCCGCTGTCGCCGAAACGCCCAACTACACCGCTGCCTTGCTCGCCCTGGGTAAGGAGCAGTATGCCGCCAGTCAGTTCGATGCCGCCGCCGCCACCCTTGCCAAGGTACCGCCCAACGACCGCGTCGCACTCGAGGCCAACTTCTACCGCGGCCTTGCCCGCTTCAACATCGCCCATTACGCTGAAGCCGCCTCGGCCTTTGCCATCATCGCTGCCAGCCTTCCCCTGCCCGAGGTCGTCAATGACCAGGGTGTCGCCTCCAGCCGCATGGGCAAAGATGCTACCGCGCTCTTCCAGCAGGTCGTCGCAGCTGACCCCAACGATGCCGACTATCACTTCAATCTCGCCGTTGCTCTGCTCGGACGAGGGGAAATCGCCAGTTCCACACACGAGGTTGAAGCAGCTCTAGCGCTTCACTCCGACGACCCAGAGGCCACCGAGTTGCTCGCCCGGCTGCACTCCACTCACGGCTCGACAGCCAATTTCAAGTCCATCATCGCCGCGGGCGGATTTGATCCTACGACGCGCATTCGCCGAACCTGGTCGGAGGCGTCCTTCCGCCAGATCGCCTTCCAGCTCGACCAGATGCGCGCTCTCCAGATGGCCGCGCTCCCGCCCATCCAACAGGCCGCGCAGTACGCTCAGTTGGGCGACGGATACCTCGCGCAGGGCCTCATCCCAGAGGCCGAGCGGCAGTTTCAAACCGCTCTGGCCGCCGATTCGAGCAACCCCGCAGCCCACGCCGGTCTTGCTCAGGTCCGCGAGCGTAGCGGCTCGACCAACGAGGCCCGTGAAGAGGCCGAGACCTCTCTTAGACTCGTACCCAACGTTCCCGCCTATCTGGTTCTGGCGCGCCTCGCGCTACAAGCCAACCGGCTCGACGAATCCGCCTACGACGTCTCGCACGCTCTTTTGATCGACCCTAAAAATCCAGCAGCCCTTGGCATGAAAACCGCCCTCGAAGCCCATGGCCAGAGCGTCCCGTGATACTAGCTGCGCGACGAAGCTTTCGCTTCTGCCGTATGGTTAATGCGTGGCCACAAACCACAGAGGTGCGTCTGTTGCTCCGTTCTGAAATTCTCCACCGCATGTTCGTAACGCGAATCGCACTATTTGTGTTGCTGGCGACAATCGCGCCCTCGTATGCACAGATCCAGCACTCCTCCCGGCCGCTGGTCGTTAAGCTCACCATCCACGACACCATACAGCCGATCACTGCTGCCTACCTGAAGCGCGGGTTGGACGACGCAGCCAGTCACCACGCCGCTGCAGTCCTCGTCTCTCTCGGTACCCCAGGGGGCTTGCTCGAATCCACCCGCCAAATGGTCGCAGACATCGAAGCCTCGCCCGTTCCGGTCATTATCTTCATTGAACCATCGGGCAGTCGCGCTGGCTCCGCCGGATTTTTTCTTCTGGAGGCCGCAGACGTAGCCGCAATGGCTCCCGGAACCAACGCCGGTGCGGCTCATCCCATCCTCGAAGGAACTACGATGGACCCAGTGCTGAAGCAAAAAATCGAGAATGATGCCGCAGCTTTTTTGCGCTCCTACGTCACGATTAGAGGCCGCGACGCCGCATCTGCCGAAGACGCCGTACGCAACTCCAAATCCTACAGTGAAAACGAGGCGCTCAAGCTGCACCTGATTGACGTCGTCGCGCAAGATGACAATGCTCTCGTCGCCACACTTAATGGGAACACCATCAAGCGCTTTAGCGGGACATCCACCCGGCTCGAGCTCGCGGACGCGCAGATCGAAGCACTACTGCCCTCCACCCGCGAGCGCCTGCTCACCCGCCTCACCAGCCCAGACCTAGACGTACTGCTTCTCCTCTGTGGAGGCTTGCTCATCTACCTTGAATTCAACGTCCCCGGCACCATTGTCCCCGGCGCGCTAGGGACGTTGATGGTTCTACTCGCTATCTTCGGTCTGAACCTGCTTCCCATCCAACACACGGCTGTTCTGTTGCTCTTCGCCGCGCTTGCATTGATGGTTTTGGAAGCCAAGTTCGCCAGCCACGGAGTCCTCGGACTCACTGGTGTTCTCTGTCTGGTCTTCGGCCTTGCCACTCTGGTTGACGGACCCACGCCAGAGATGCGCGTCCACTTCGGCGTAGCTGCAGGTGCAGGCACTGGCTTTGGCGTCGTCACCTTCGCCCTTACTTGGATTGCCCTGCGTGCTCGCCGCGCCAAGCGACTAACTGGCGCGCAGGCAATGCTCGGCCAACCCGCTGTTGCAATAACTCCGCTCGATCCAAGCACTGCTGGTCAGGTAGAAGTCCGCGGCGAGATCTGGCAGGCTATGCTCGCTCCCGGCTTGTTGTCCCTTCCCGCTGGAGCGAAACTCACCATCCGCGCCATCGACGGCCTCACCCTCACCGTCACACCGCGCCAGTAGTACACCGAGTTTATATTCGTCGTACAAATTCTTATTTATAGCGTTGGAACGTATCGTCGTGCTCGAAGCCAGCTCCGTTTCTGCGATTTCCCCTTGTCATCGATCAAATTCTCTCCAGTCAAAAATATCTGTAGAACCCGACTCCGCGTTCATTCACTATGTCCGTTTCGCCCCCCCCCGAAGGCATTTGAGTGAGGAACAGCCGAAAACAATGTAAGACTTATGCACGTCGCTACTCTATTGAAAAACATGTTGCGGTCGATCAAGAGTATTAGGCAGGCCAAATGGGAGTGATTCGGAATCAAATGATTAGAGGGATTTAAGTAACTTTTCCTTGTGTGGTGTGTCATTATTTCTAGCAAGGGTGTAGGTATTTAGTGCAGTTTGGGTATTTGTGCAGACCGCCGGGACACGAACAAAGAAGACTCCTTAGCTGCGCGGTGGAATGACGCACAAATTAGTACATAACGGTTATTAAAACAAACGATTTGAAAATTGCGTGGAGGCAAATGAAAATGGAAAATCCTGTAGAGTTTATTGCGGAAATCAAACAAGTGTGGGTAGCGCCAGAGTTGAAGAAGGTCGACGTCGAAGAGATTACGGCAAACGATACAAGTACTGGTGGTGATGGCGGATTTTCCAGCTAAAGCGTACATCCGTATAGATGGATGCATGAGAAATAGCCGCAACTGTTGATCTCCAGTACAGGAGAAATATACACTGCTGCAAAAACATAGCCGGGAGCAGCCTGCCTGCCGAGGATTGATGATGGCTCTCAATGCGTACTGGGCATATGGACTTCGCATCCATGCGGAGTTGATGTGCCCGGAGCTTCCGCCCCTTGTGCCTTCGTCTCTCGCGCAAAAGACAGGCGAGCCGGATGTGACGATTCATCTACTGTCTGCGGTGTCTGACACTTCGCAGGTGGAGGAGCCTTCACACTACGAGGTTCAGCCGGGAGTCTTCCATCTGACGATTCCCGACGTGGCTCGCTATCGCGTGGAGGACGGTCGGCGAATCTTCATCGAGCCACTGGCCGGGGCTTCGCCGGAGAAGGTGCGGCTGTTTCTCTTCGGCTCTGTGATGGGAGCACTGCTCTACCAGCGCGGCTTATTTCCGCTGCACGGTAGCGCAGTCGAAACTCGCTGGGGTGCAATGATCTTCGTAGGCGCTCAAGGTGCGGGCAAGTCCACGCTGGCATCGCAATTCCATCGCAAGGGATACCGGTTGTTGAGCGACGATGTCTGCGCAGTGGTGTCAACGTCCGATGGCTTGCAAATTCTTCCTGGGCTGGCCAAGTTTCGCCTCTGCGCCGATGCGTATGAGCGGCTGGGCGCGCCCTCTAGCGGTCAATTCGACGTGGACAAATTTGTGGTGCCGATGGGCGAGGGATACTGTCCCCACCCTGTGGCGTTGTGCGCGATTCACATCCTACGAATCGACGACTCGCCAGATTCAGTCCACGCGGCAACTCCCGGATTCGAGGTTCTCACCGGCTTCGACCGGGTGCAGAGGTTGCTGGAAAATCTTTATCGTCCGCATTATCTAAAGGGACAGCAGACGCAGGCCAGCCTGATGCGCATGGCAGGCGAGATCGCGCAGAAGGCGACGCTGGTGACGGTGAGCCGGCGACGAAATCCCACGCGAGCCGACGAACTGGTAGGATTTCTGGAGTCGAATTGGTCAGCACGCTTTGACGCAATTCACTCTGGGGAGAAGAACTAGATGGGCTTCGCTGCGAATGACAAGTTGATTCGAATGCAGAACCTGCTCACGACCGAACTCGATCAGGAGACGGTGCTGATGAGCATCGACGCGGGCGCATACTACGGACTGGGCGGAGCGGCGCAGAAGATATGGAATCTACTGGAGACGCCTCTGACATTTTCACAGTTGGTTGCCCAACTGGTGGAGCAATATCAGGTCTCGCCGGAGACCTGCGCCGCCGATGTCGAGCGGTTTCTGTTGAAGATGGAAGCCGAAGGCTTGTTGCGTGTGGAATGACCTGCGTCGCTATCGACGGAATCTGAACCGCTATTGGCATACGCCTACGTCAAGGAAGTGTCTGTTGGCGGAGGCTTTGCTCGCTCTGGCGGTTGCGCGCGCCGCAATGGCTCTGCTACCCTTTCGACGCATTGCGAGCTGGTTGGGGACGCCCGGAGCCGAGACTCCGGCCACCGCCAGCGCCGACCAGATTCACGCAGCACAGGAGATTGGATGGGCCGTGGGAACGCTGGCGCGACGCATACCATGGGATGGACGCTGTCTGGCTCAGGCTCTGGCCGCAAGCGCCATGCTGCGCCGTCGCGGGCTGGAGGGAACGGTGAGCTTTGGCGCGCGGGCAAGTGGCTCTACGCAAACAAGTGACACTCCGGTTTCTCCGGCGTTCGAGGCCCACGCTTGGCTCCGCGTCGGCGATTGCATCGTCACCGGAGGAGCGGCGCACCACAGCTTCAAAACATTTACCACCTTTGCGCGGAGACAGCCCTGAGCGGTATGGGGAGACAGCATGAGCGGAATCTACGGGATCTATCGGTGGGACGGCGCGGCAGTCGATCCGCAGTGGCTGGACCAGATGAAGCAAGCAATGGCCTACTACGGTCCCGACGGCGGAGGTTGCCATGCGGATGGATCAGTAGCGTTGGGCCATCTTCTGTTGAACGTCAATCCAGAGGACGACTTTGAGAGTCAGCCAATGCAGATCGTACGCGGCAGTGTGGTCACTGCGGCTCGGCTGGACAATCGGCAGGAGTTGCTGGAGGCCTTCGAGATCGCGCCGTCCGATGCCGCACGAACGCCGGACGGGGCGCTGGTGAGCCGAGCATTTGATCGCTGGGGCAAAGAGGTCTGCATCCACCTACGGGGAGACTGGGCGTTGGCCGCGTGGGACGCGCACGAGCGCCGTCTATTGCTGGCGCGCGACGTCTGCGGCAACACCACGCTCTACTACTACGAGGGCAAGGGATTCGTGGCCTTCGCATCCAGTATGAAGGCTCTGCTTGCGATCCCCGGCGTGGAGCACGCGCCGGATGCGCTGCGCCTTGCCGAGGTGCTGGTTAGTTGGCAGCCCGATGCGGAGTTGACCGCCTACAAAGGCATTCGTCGTCTGGTCGGAGCACACGCCATGAGCTTCGACGCCGAGGGGCACGGGCGCACTTGGCGGTACTGGTCCGCTGAGGGGCGGGAGCCTCTGGTCTATCGCCGCGACGATGACTATGTCGAGGCTTATTTGGAGCAATACACGCGTGCGGTTCAGAGCTGCCTACGTACGCGGAAGCCTGTGGCCGCGACGCTCTCCGGCGGACGCGATTCGGGCTCGTTGGTGACGCTGGCGGCTGGACTGCTTGCCGCTCAGGGACGCGGGCTGACGGCCTACACCTCGGTTCCGCTGCTTGCGACCGACGGCGCGGGTGGTCAACGATTCGGCAACGAGTGGGATGTAGCCCACGCAACAGCCGAGATGGCAGGTGCCAACGTCCATCACGTTGCGCTCGATGCGGCACAGCATGGAGTGCTTCAGGGCATCGAGCACCTCATTGATTGCCATGATGGCCCCAGCCACGCTGCCAGCAATCACTACTGGCTACAGGCAATCACGGAGACAGCCGCGCACAATGGCGCGCGCGTGGTCCTGACCGGGCAGATGGGCAATGCCGCAGTCTCCTGGGCAGGAAGTGGCTGTGCTCTGCTGGCGCTCAAGCAGCATCAGCCGAAGACCGCCTTGCGACTTATCCTGCAAGCCGACCCTAATCCGTGGCTCACCTTGAAGCGGCAGGTGTTGAAGCCTCTGCTGACGCCAGCATTACGCGCATGGCGAAGGATCAAACTCCACGGAAGCAGCCCTTGGCAAGCCTACTCCGCACTGAACCCTCAGATGGCCTCGCAACTGAATCTGGATGGGCGGATGCGGGCGATCGGATACGACCCGACCTTCACCTTCTCCCCGTTGGAAGACACCCATCTGCGTTTTTTCTGGCCCATGTGGTGTGTTGGCACCGGCTTCTGGTCGGAGATGGGAGCCAAGCATTCCATCGCCTTTCTTGATCCGACCTTCAATCAATCGTTGGTCGAGTTTATCCTTCGCGTTCCCGACGATCAATTTCGTCATCAAGGCCAGACCAGTTGGCTGATGCGCCGAGCCTTTCGCAATCGTATGCCGGAGGTCGTACTGGAGGGACGGCGGAAGGGATTGCAGGCCGCTGACGTTGGCCATCGAATCCTGCGCGAGCTACCTGCAATGCGCGCGACCCTCGACTCTTTCGAGAGTCTGCCTGCGGCCCGCGAGTTGCTCGACCTGCCGTTGCTTCAACAAACACTGGACGATCTGGTTGCAAAGGTCGATCCCGAAACGACCGCAAAGGCCAGCCAGATTCTTCTGCGCGGGATGGGCGTCGGCCTCTTTCTGCGCCGCTTTGCAGATTCCCCTGCATGAGGTTCGTAATTTATGCCACAGCTCAAGCTGCAACCTATCTCAATCCTGACGTCGCAGCAAGGTCTCGCGCCCGCCTTCCGCCTGATGTTTGCCACCTCGTGGCTGGCTCCGCCCAACTGGCGGCAAAATCAGGAGTCCGCCATTCGCGAGGCCGTCGCCGCCAATCTGGATTGGGCGGAATACATCCGCTTGGTGGATCGACACCGCACACCTGCCCTGAGCTTGGCTGCGCTCAAACGCATTCCCGATCTAAAAATTCCTCCGTCCGCCGTACAGCAGCTACAGAAGCGCAGCGACGCCTGTCGGATGCAGGCGATTCGCAACTCCCTTCTGTTGGCAGAGGTTTTAAAGCTTTTTGCTCGCGCCGCGATTCCGGCGATGCCGCTCAAGGGGCCGATCCTCTCCCACGACCTCTACGCGGACGTAGGCCTGCGCCATTCTAAAGATCTAGACATCGCATGCACCGTGGACGATCTCGCCCGAGCGCAAACCTGTCTGGAAGAGGCGGGCTGGGAGCACGACTCTCTGTGGACGCCGCCGACTCCGCGACTGTGGCAGAGTATGCTGCGCCACGATCAAGAGCTTGCCTTCACCCATCCACAGACGCGGGTCCATCTTGAGATCCACTGGCGCGACCAATGGGGAGCTCTCAACCTCGCCCAAGATCGTTGGACCAGAAGCTCTCCCTCCCTATGGCAACAATACCCCTATCAAGCCATGCACCCGGTCGACCGAACTCTTTACCTCTGCGGTCATGGGGCAGATCACGTATGGATGCGCGCGAAATGGCTGGGTGATCTAGCGCGCATCCACGCCGAAGGAACCGTCAACTGGCAGGCCGTTTTGCAGGCGGCTGGACAACTCCATCAGGAGCGGGCGTTACTGGCCTCCCTGAGCCTCTTGCAGCAGCTCTACGCGCTCCCCTTTCCCGAACTGGCGGGTGCCCCGTGGCAATCAATGCCTGTCTTCCTCGTCAACCAACCGCTTCGGATCCTCAAATCTCCCGAAGAACCAGGTGTTTCCGGCGTCATGGCTACCCTGCCCAGACTCCTGCGCCTCCTTCGTTACAATCGCCTGCTTCATCCGCATAAGCCTCTGCGAAAGAGTGCTGCTGAGTTGTTTTACAGCCGTGCTGACTACCAACAACTGCCTCTGCCCAACAGTCTCTTCTGGGCCTATGTCCCGCTACGTCCCTTCCTATGGATATGGCGACGCGTGCTACGTCGCAGCTCAACTAGGCGGATTCGGGGGTTAACTCGCTAGGTTCCGATTTGGCTTTCTTCCGGTTGTTTCCGGCAATCTTTGGCAATTCCTCTTGACTTATGCGATACCCAGTGTCAATCTAAGCACATCGCGCGCCTCCGTTATCGGACGCGCTGCGTTGCGGTCCTTGCTCTGGGTCCGCCCGCAACTACAACTTATGGCAACCATGATGGCATCCGTCGAACAACGGGAGGTGCTCCGTTGCGATCATTGCAATCTAGTGCAATTCCGCACAGTCAACGCTCTTTGCCGGCGCTGCCACAAGTCCCTTGAGGTCGACGCTCCCGTGGAGGAGCTGGCCTCAATCACACTTGTTCCCTCTCTGCCGGAGAAAGAAGAAGGCCTACAGGTAGCCACTGCTGTACGCGATCTCCGTCACGTGCGCAACCTGTCGCAGCGGCAGCTCGCTGCGCGCATGGGCGTTCCTCGCACCTACATCTCGAAGATCGAGAACGGCAAAGCAATGCCGACTCTGGGTTCGCTCGACCGTCTGGCGCGCGCACTGAAGGTCGAGATTGGTGCCCTGCTGCGAGACGCCAATACGCGCCACTCCGACGAGACCGCCGTGCTTACAGCCGACCCGTTTCTGGCCGAGATCGCCGCGTATACCTCGCAACTCAGCGAGTTGCAACGTTCGATTTTCCTCAACCACGTCCGCGAACTAGCGGCTGGTCACCGCAAGACCGCATAGCAATTTCTTCCGCTTTGGCGGTGGGAATGTATGGTCCGCCGCCCGATTACAAGCAGAATCTTTGTCGAGGGTGTTTTTGATCTGCTCAAATGTATCCGGCCTGTTTGTGGAGTCAAGCTCCTGGCCATAATGGAGTCCGCGTATTGAATCTGGGCGTGTTGTGCTGATTGCAGCAATTGAAAAAGCTGAATCGACTTAAACGTGTTGATTCTGTTGTCCACTGTGCATTGGAGCCTTGTATTGTAGAAGTTGGTATGCGAGAACTCGAGGCGCGGTCTGGAAGTTCGCGATACCGCCGTCGGCGACAACCACTGGCCTGAGCGTTTTCTGAATCTGCGCTGGTTTCAGCGCTATAGCGCTTGGCGGTGATGATAGTCGGCACCGATGCCGGATCGGTCCGAGTACGAGGTAAAAGCTGAGCCAGCTTTTTCCAACGGCGGCCTCACGACCAAGCGGCTTCCCTTCGGCGTCGCTACCCTTTCGCCAGCAAAGACGTGCTACAAGTCGACTGCGAGCGGTAACGGAGTAGTGATTACCAACAGAACGTCATCTTATTACGATTGTTCACGATATCAACTTATGCTGCGCTTTTTACTCGCTTGTCTCATTGTGGCGCAACTATACTAATTAGAGTCTTCTAACAATAATCTTCTTGCCGCAATGCCTGTTTTACGGCATTGCAATCTTATATAGATACCAAGAAAGAGTCTATCTCCAATGGGCCTGTCTGTTCGTTTTGACCACACCTCCCTCTCTGCTCGCCTTCAGGATTCGATCAACAGTGTAAAGACGCAAGCCGTTGGCAAATGGCTGGGCGTAGCTTTACTGTGTGCGTTGGCGATGCTGCCGTCCGTAGCGCCGCAACAGGCCTCAGCGCAGACCGCGCACTTTGCCGGTGTAGTGAACACAGTGGGCAGCGGATTCAGTCAACCTCAAGGCGTAGCCGTTGATGGAGCCGGGGATATCTTTGTTGCCGATTATGGAAGTCACGCGGTGGAGGAGATTGTTGCCGGTACTGGCGGCGCCGCCAGTGGCAAGGTCAACGCAAACTCGACAGTCATTTCAGTGGGCAGTGGATTTATTGATCCCAATGGCGTGGCAGTAGACGCGAACGGCGATGTCTTCGTCGCGGATGATGCGAATGGATCGATATATGAGATTGTTGCCGGTACAGGTGGTGCAGCCAGCGGCACGGTCAACGCAAAGTCAACAGTCATTTCAGTGGGCAGTGGATTTTATATACCTGAAGGAGTAGCCGTTGATGGAGCCGGGGATATCTTTGTTGCCGATTCTGGAAATGCCGCGGTTTATGAGATTGTTGCCGGTACTGGCGGTGCCGCCAGTGGCAAGGTCAACTCCGCCTCGACAGTAAAAACATTGGGCAGTGGATTTAGTGAACCCGCTGGCGTGGCAGTAGACGCGAACGGCGATGTCTTCGTCGCGGACTATGGCAATGATGACGTGATGGAGATTGTCGAGGGAACCGGAGGCGCCACCCCTGGAGCGGTTAATTCCACCTCGACGGTGATTTCAGTGGGTAGCGGATTCACTGGGCCCACGGGCGTGGCAGTGGACGGATTCGGCGATGTCTTTGTTGCTGATAATGACGATAATTCAGTAAAGGAGATCGTTGCGGGAACCGGAGGCGCAGCCTCCGGCAAGGTCAATGCCAGCTCAACGGTTAAAATATTGGGCGGCGGATTTAACTCACCTGCGGGCGTGGCGATCGACGCGAACAGGAATGTTTTTGTCGCAGATTCTTTGAATGCTGCCGTGAAGGAGATCTCGGTTGAAGCGGAGAACTTCGGCTCGGTGAATGTGGGCGTGACGACTCCGCCGACTCAGACGCTGACGTTCGTCTTCGATACGGGCGGGCAGATTGCAGCGCCTGCGGTGCTTACGCAGGGAACCTCCGGGTTGGACTTCAGCGATGCGAAAACGGGCAGCTGCTACACCAACGGATCCAGCCATACCTACTCGCAGGGCGACACCTGCACGGTGGTGGTGAGCTTCAAGCCCTCGGTACCAGGCATGCGTCTGGGAGCGGTGCAGTTGCTCAATTCCAGCGGCGCTGTCATCGCATCTGCAAAGGTTTACGGGATGGGGACTGGGCCGATGGTCACCTTCCCCAGCAACAACACTAAGAGCGTACAGGGCGGAGGAATCGACGGTCCCCTAAGCGTGGCAGTGGTCGCCAGCGGCAACGTCTTCACTGCGTCGAAGACAGATTCGACGGTAGATGAGATTCCTCTAGGATGCTTTAGCTGGACTTGCATAATCGGAGTAGGTAGTGGATTCTCACAGCCGTCAAGCGTTGCGGTGGACGGAGCAGGTGACGTCTTTGTCGCGGACTATGGCCACGATGCGATAAAGGAGATTGTCGCAGGAACCGGCTCAGCAGCCATTGGGACGGTTAACTCCAGTTCGACGGTGAATACCGTGAGTGGTGGATTCGAGTATCGCGATTACATCGCGGTGGACGGGAGCGGCGATGTCTTCATCTCCAATTCGGGCCGCAATGCGGTTTATGAGATTGTTGCGGGAACGGGCACTGCCGCCGTTGGTACAGTTAACTCTAGCTCGACGGTGTTGACAGTGGCTAGCGGATTCAACTACCCCAATGGTATTGCGGTAGACGGGAGTGGCGATGTCTTCGTCGCCGATACACAGAATGCTGCGGTGAAGGAGATTGTTGCGGGAACGGGCACAGCCGCCGCCGGTACGATCAACTCTAGCTCAACGGTGAATACAATTAGTAGCGAATTCAGCTACCCCTATGGTGTTGCGGTAGACGGGAGCGGCAGCGTCTTCGTCGCCGATGCGAACAGCGATGCGGTTTATGAGATTGTTGCAGGAACGGGCACCGCCGCCGTTGGTACGGTCAACTCCACCTCGACGGTGTTGACAGTGGCTAGCGGATTCAGCTCTGCCTTTGACGTTGCGGTGGATGGGAGTGGCAACGTTTTTGTCGCCGATTGGAGCGGCTCCGCCATATATAAGATTCCGCTGGCGACGGCACCATCATTGATCTTCGCCTCGACTGCCGATGGCCAGACCAGTGTCGCGCAGACCGTAACAGTGGCGAACAGTGGCAACGCAGAGCTGACATTCCCCGTCCCCACATCGGGCTATGACCCGAGCATTGCGAATTACTTCACGTGGAACAGCAGCAGTAGTACATCCTGTCCGCTGGTGAGCTTCGGCGGGTCTGTGGGAACGCTGGCGGCGGGTGCAAGTTGCACTTTGCCTATCAGCTTCGCGCCAACGGGTACGATCTCCGGCACCGTTAGCGGCTCATTGAACCTGATCGACAATAGCCTGTATGTGACTAACGCGAAGCAGTCAATCTCCTTGAGCGGAACCGCCTCGCCAGCCACGATAGCGGTGACCTCCGTCAGTCCGACGAACGGGCCGGTTTCTGGCGGCACCATCGTGACGATTACAGGAACGAGCTTCACCGGGGCCACGGTGGTTAAATTCGGCAGTACGCCCGCCACGAGTTTCACGGTGAACAGCGCAACCAGCATCACGGCGACCAGTCCGGCTGGTTCTGTGGGCACAGTCGATGTGACGGTGACGACGTCTGGCGGCACCAGCGCCACGAGTTCGGCGGACCAGTACACCTATGTAGCGCTGCCGACGGTGACCTCCGTCAGTCCGACGAACGGGCCGGTTTCTGGCGGCACCATCGTGAC
>CAZPZL010000008.1:0-6017 GCA_964590925.1 uncultured Granulicella sp. | reverse complement strand
ACGGTGACGACGTCTGGCGGCACCAGCGCCACGAGTTCGGCGGACCAGTACACCTTCGCGTTAATTTCGCAGAGTATCACCTTCTCGCCGACCTCTCCGGTGATCTATGGCGTAATACCGATCACGCTGAGCGCGACGGCAACCTCGGGTCTGCCGGTGAGCTTCTCGCTGATCTCCGGGCCAGCAACACTGGTAGGTTCTACGTTGACCGTTACTGGCACCGGCTCAATCGTCATTGCGGCGAATCAGGGTGGCAACGCCACCTACTCCATTGCACCCACTGTGCAAGCGACCATTGTGGTCAACCCGGTGCCCATCTACACCGTCACCGTGTTGACGGATGACGCCACGGGCGTGCCCGCGCACTGCTCCAACCAATTGATCACCGGCGCCACGCTGGACAGCAACTGCGGACTGCGCGACGCCATCGCCGCATCGGCAGCGGTCGGCACCTCCACCATCACGCCGACGATCAACTTTGCTAGCGCGCTGACCAGTGGCGGAGCCGCGACCATCACGCTTACCTCCGGGCTGCCCCTTACCGCGAACATGATCATCAACGGCCCCGGTGCCAACCTGATGAGCATCAACGGCAACAGCGGCAACTTCACTGTCCTCTCGGATGCCACCAGCGTTACCTCGACCATCTCTGGCCTGACCATTACTGGTGGCTATGCTCTGAATGGCGCTGGCCTACACGTTCGAGGCAACATGACGGTCAACCAATGCGCCATCACCAAGAACAAGTCTACTGACGATGCTGGCGGCATCTTGGACGAGGGCACTCTCACCATAATTAACAGCACAGTGTCCGGCAATTCAACCACTAACGGCTGGGGCGGTGGCATCGAAAACATGGGCACTCTCACCATGACTGACAGCACGGTGTCCGGCAATACGGCCACCAATACAACCGGCGTAGGCGGCGGCATCTCAAACGTCGGCGCACTCACTTTGAATAACACCACGGTGTCGGGAAATACTGCTTCCGCCGCTGCTGGCATCAACCTCAAAGCGGGATATACGGCAAATATCGCCAACAGCATCATCCTCGGCAACTCCGCCACTGGCACCTATGCCGACATTCAGGGCACCTTCACCGATAACGGCGGTAATTACCTCAACACCGGTACGAGCGGCACCTCAACCTCTAACGGAAACCTAGCCTCGCTGGGCAACTACGGTGGCCCCACGCAGACCATGCCGCCGTTGCCGGGCAGCGGCGCTATCTGCGCCGGAACGGTGGCCAACATAACCACCGGCGTCACCATGGACCAGCGCGGCAACCCACGTTCCATCACCACCTACCCCACCAATCCTTGCGTGGATGCGGGCGCGGTGCAAACGGCCTACACGCTCAGCTTCGTCACCCAGCCATCGAACATTCTGGCGGGGGCATCCATCTCGCCCGCGCCGACCGTGCAGTTGAAAGATAACGGCTCCGCCATCAATCTGGCGACGGGCGCGACCGTCACCCTATCTGCTACCGCCGGAACCCTGAGCGGCACCACCAGCCAGCCCACTGCAAGCAATAGCATCGCCACCTTCAGCGGACTCTCCCTCGGCTCTGGGCAGACGGGCGACACGCTCAAGGCGTCCATCGCCGTTGGTACGGGCTTCATGACCGCGACCAGCAGCAGCTTCAACGTCGCACCGCCCAATCCCACTGCGACGCAGGCGATTGCTTCAACCACGCTGAGCGTGAATCAGACGACGAGCTTCACGCCGGTCACCGGATCGGGCGGAACTGCGCCGCTGAGCTACAGTGTATCGCCTACGCTGCCCGCTGGGCTGAGCATGGCATCGACTACAGGTACGATCACCGGTCAACCGACGGCGGTCAGCTCGGCGAAAACCTACACGGTCACGGTCACCGACGCCAATGCCCTGACGGGAAGCAACACCTTCCAACTGACCGTCAAGGCGCTGGCACCGACGCTGGGCGTGACGGCTCTACCGGTAAGTCCCTCGACAGTCAATACGCCAATCACCTACACCGCACAGATCAATGGAGTGTCTCTGACTCCGGCTTATCCCACCGGAACTGTGACCTTTCTGATCAATGGCAGCGCTAGCCCCGATTGCCCTGCGGTGACGGTCAGCACTGCCGGAGGGGCACACTGCACCACGGCGAGGCAGGCAGCGGGTGCCAACCAGACCGTCACCGCGACCTACACGGGTGACCCCAACTTCACCGTGGCCACAGCGGGCACGGCGACCCAGACCGTCACGGCACTGCCGTTAACACTGGGACTGACTGCTTCGCCATCGAACTCCACGATGGTCGGTACAGCGGTGACCTTTACCGCGCAATTGACTGGCGGAGCATTGACTCCCGTTATTCCATCGGGCACGGTCAACTTCACTGCAAACGGAAGCACCCTCACGGGCTGCGGAGCCGTCCCGGTGAACGCTGCCGGGCTGGCGACCTGCACCACCTCCACGCTGATTGCTGGCTCTGACCCAATCACCGCGACCTACTCGGGCGACAGCAACTTCACCGTGGCCACAGTGGGCACGACGACACAGACCGTCACGGCGACGACCATAACAACCGCAACGCCTGCTTCGTTGAACTATAGCCCCAGCTCGCAGACCGTCACCTTATCGGCGACGGTGACCAGCGGCTCGGGCACGGTGAATGTGGGCACGGTTACCTTCTCCGTCTTCAACGGCACCACGCAGGTTGGCACGTCTGTGAGCAGTGGAATGGTGACGGGAGGAGCAGCCAGCGCCACCTACACACTGCCTGCCGCAACGTCGGCGAACGCGTACTCCATCCACGCCGTCTACAACGCGAGCGCGCCGTTTGCCACCAGCAGCGACCTCTCGAAGCTACTGACCATCAGCAAGGCGACGGCAACGGTTGTGCAGACGGTCAGCTCACAGACGCAGACCTATAACGGCTCTGCGCTGTCAGCTGCGGCGACGACACTGCCCAGCGGACTGGCTCTAACCTACACCTATAACGGCAGCACCACTGTGCCAACAACGGCTGGCTTCTATACCGTCGTGGGAACGATCAACGATAGCAACTATCAAGGCTCGGGGACTTGGTTGATGGAAATTGCCAAGGCGACGGTTGCGGGGTTCGGTCTGGGTAGCAGCGCCAATCTGGCGATGATCGGACCCATCACGCTGACGGCGACCATTACCTCGACGGTGGGTACGCCGAGCGGTACGGTCAGCTTCATGGATAGCTCGAGCACGACTCCGCTGGGACAGGTTGCTGTCTATGGCGGCCTGGCCACGCTCCCCATTTCAACTCTGACTGCGGGATCGCACAGCATCACCGCTGTTTATAGCGGAGATGGCAACTTCAACGGGGCGACCAGCGGCACACTGTCGCAGACGATTCTGGACTTCAGCGTGAATCCCGGAACGAGCAGTGCCGGGCAGACGGTTGAGCCGGGAGGAGCAGTGACGTACTCGCTGGTCATCACGCCAACGACAGGCCAGATCTTCCCCGTGCCCGCGACGTTGACGATTACCGGAATGCCCGTGGGCGCTACGGTAACCGTAACGCCGTCGACTTGGAGTCAACTGACCGGCACCTCGTGGTCCTTCCCGGCGAATACGCCGTTGAACGCGATCACGCTGACGGTTCAGGCGCCCTCGACTTCGGCGAAGTCGTCCGGTCTGGGACATGCGCTTGCTCCCTTCTCGCTGGCTCTGCTGCTTCTTCCCTTCGCGGGAGGGATGCGCCGCAGAGGCAATCAGATCGGCAGAACTATTTCTCTGCTGTTGATGCTTTTGATCGGCGCTACAGCCATGGCCACACTCAGTGGATGCGGCTCCAACAATGGCTACTTTGGTCAGCCGCAACAGACGTATACCATCACTGCGACCGTGACTGCCGGGACTGCCGGGACCGCCGGGGCAGTGTCTCGTTCAACCAATCTAACCCTCACGGTGCAGTAACAAGGAGATTGACATGCGTAATTCAATCTATGGAAAACTGCTCCTTGTCGGCGTTTGCCTGATAGCCGGAACGACATCACAGGGGCAGCAGCAGCAAAATTACTTGAAGCCGGGAATCGACGTTGCCGTGGTCTATCACCCGCTTCTTGCCCACCAAGTCAGTCACGACGACTTCTGGATGCAAGGAGGCAGCGTGCAGCTTCACACCATGATCTGGCATGGCTTAGGAGTCGTGGCAGACGTCTCGGGAGTGCATGAAGTCAACATGAATGGATCGGGGGTAGGGTTGGATCTGGTGACAGTAACCTTCGGGCCACGCTATACCTGGGCTCCACAGTGCGCCTGGTCGCCGCACATCCGCTGGTCTGCGTCGCACACCTGGTCCGCACCAGCGCTGCACTACGCACTCTTCGGTCAGATTCTGGCCGGACAGGCCAATGGGTTCAATGGCGTCTTTCCCCATCCTTCCGGAGCCACTGGCGATGCGGATAGTCTGGCCCTATCGATCGGCGGAGGCATCAACGTACCGCTACAGCATCGACTTACCGTTCGCGCAATCGAGGTCGACTGGCTGCGTACGCAACTGCCCAACGGCACATCCAACGTGCAGAACAACCTTCGCCTAGGCACCGGACTGGCCTATCAATTCTAATCGGGAATAGGGATATTGCGGTGGTCTCGATTATTCTGACAGCTTTCTATGGCGGATTCAACGACGAAGTGCAACGGGAGATCCGAGCGGTGAGTGGACGCGGATGCCTCGAGCCGCGACAAACGCTCCATCACGGTTCATCATCGAGTACCTGGCAAGTCGACCTAAAAGCTGCTGATCTCGTTGTGTCCAGGCTGCCATGCCAAGGTTCACCACATCCAAGCTGTTCTATCGGAGGTGCCGCCGCTCCTGCTGGAGCTATGGCGCGAGCAGCATCCAAAAGGCCATGAGCAAACCGTGCTCAACTTCAAAGCGCAAAGAGAAGTAGCCTGGATGGTGCCGCTCTTCGCTGAGGATGGGGAATGAAACTGAGACAGCCGAGACCCCTGAAACAGGGCGTTGACTCTTTCAAAATGGGGGCGTCTGGGGAGTAATAGAATAGCCAACCGGCTTAAGGTGTTACCGGCGCCCGGTAAAGGGTCTTCCGCTCGGCTCTTCCAGAAGTCGATACCGATTATCTGATAAAGGACATTATCACATATAGAAAATCCGCTTCAACTCTTTTCTAAAGCAAGACGCCACGGTGTGCGATATACTCTGTATGTACGGAACCCGTCCGTACATACATCAAGGGAGGAAACCATGGCTACCGCACGCATGCCTAGAGCAACCCGCCAAGCAAGCGAACGCATTGACGTGCGCCTTCGTCCTGCGCAAAAGCTCTTTATCGAAAAGGCTGCCAGCATCAAGGGGCTTACTGTCACAGACTTCATCGTGCAGTTGGCTCTGGTAGACGCCAAGCGAACCATCCGGGAGTATGAGACATGGACTCTTGAACTTCCCGATGCCGAACTTTTTGCCGCTGCCTTGATGAATCCGCCCACTATTGGAGCGCAGCTCACTGCGGCTGCTAAACGTCACAAGGAGCGTTTCTTACAACCGTGAGTGCAAATAATCCAGCTCCCCATCTCTCGATGCCGCTCGGCGAACAGCATAACCGGGCGGCTTTCTCCTGTGGCGTAGAAGCACTCGACAGCTACTTTCAGGGCTGCCCCATTCGCCAAGACGTAAGCCGGAATACAGCCAATGCCTTCGTCCTCACCAACAATGGAATCTCTGTCGCTGGCTTCTACACGCTCTCATCTATATCGATCCTAAGCGTGAATCTACCCGCCAATCTGGCGAAGAAGCTACCCAAGCGACCCATCGGCGCAACGCTTCTCGGGCGCATGGGTATTGATAAAACTCTACAAGGACAGGGACTGGGCGACCTGTTGCTGACCGATGCGCTCTACAAGGCATGGCAGGCCTCAAAGCTGGTCTCCTGCTGGGCGGTCGTAGCGGACGCCAAAGAAGGAGCCCGAGACTTTTACATCAGATACGAGTTCACGCCCTTTGCCACGCAACCCAATAGGCTTTTTCTCCTGATGGAAAAGATTGATCT
>CAZPZL010000007.1:0-23103 GCA_964590925.1 uncultured Granulicella sp. | reverse complement strand
GCACGCGCAGGAAGGTGTCCGGCGACATCGTCCCCGCGCCCACCTCCACGTCGTACGGTTGCTGTAACACGCAGCCTCGATCCGCCCAGAACTTCTCCAGCCGGAACAACAGCTCCTGAAACGTCAGCGCCTTCTTCTCTTCCGCAATAGCCTGCATCAATCCCTCTGTACAAACGAACTATCCTAGTCTAAACGGCTCGGCCTGCATTCGCACAGCAAGATGTGCTTCAAATGTCCTACGCCGCAATCGTTATGGAACTATCGTTCGCCGCCTTCTCCTCCGGTGCGAGCATCGCGTAGACCGCCGCAATCGTCAGCGCAGGAATGATCGGTGCCAGCAGCAACTGCACAGCGTGGTTTGTCACCAGAATTCGAATAATACCGACGAAGTTGGTCGCCACGGCGAAGAAGAGCAACAGCAGCCAGCCTCCGCCGCGCGCTGGTCGCTTACCCAGCAGATAGAGGAACGCCAGCAGCCCCAGCGTGTAGTGGTGCCACCAACTGATCGGCGAGATGACAATCCCCAGCAGCGCCATCGCGATCATGTCGTTGACCACCAAGCCCTCACGCCGCCGCCTGTAGCAGCGCGTCAGCATCAAGACGTAGACCGCGAAGGCTACCACGCGTGAGACGGCGCAGGCGTAGGCCGGAAGGCTTGCGGGCGCGTTCTGAGCCATCGGCACCCGTCCCATGAACCACTCCTCGACCACCGCCGCAATCGACGAGTTCTGGCAGACTGGCGTGCCGCATGAGATACTCGGCAGCACTCGGTGCAGAAACTCCCCGTGCGCTGCCCATCCCGCCTGCTGCACGGAGACGGCCGTCAGCGCGATCAGCCAAACGGCGTAGGCCGCCAACCACCGCCATCGCCGATGAAAAACGAGCACCGGCACAGCCAGCATGGGTGTCAGCTTGACCAGCGTCGCCACTGCCAAACACAGAGCCGACAGCCAATCCCGCCCGCGCGCCAGTAGCCACACCGTCGCCGCAAACAGAAACAAAATCACCCCGCCCATCTGCCCGTAAAACAGGTTGTCCAGCAGTGGGTAGAAGGAAAAGATGCCGACGCCAAGGATCAGCGTCAGACTGGGGTAGATCTTCACCCCGCCCACATCCAGCGCAAGCCACGCCGCAGCAATCATCATCAGCAGCGAAAACAAACTCCAAATGCGATAAGCAGATGCAAACGATAGCAGAGTGAAGGGCTTCATCATTACGGCAACGAACGGGGGGTAGATAAACGGAGCAGCAAACGGAAGGTGATAGCGAGCAGCTTCGGAGTGCCACAGCGATGAGTCTACAACCTCAGAATTCAGATTCATTCTTCCATCGTCATAGAGCGGAAGTTGATAGAGGCTTTCGGAGGGAGTGGATGTGGATGCTGGCGTCTGTGAGACCAGCTTCCCGGCCAGATAGTACGCGCTGAAGTCGACGCCTCGATTCTGCGTGCCCGGACCCATTGAGCGCACGCACTGCATCGCCTGCCCTGCGAAGAAGACAACGAGCACCAGTGCCGCTAGACCCGCATCGCGTCGACGCAGGAAAGCGATGCCTCCCATCACTTGAATACCCGCCGCCAGAGCCAGCAGCAAACTGAAGAGCAGACCCCACTTGCCGCCAACCAGTGCGACGTGATTACAGAGAGCCGGGCCCAGCAGGTTGATCGCTGCAACCACCAGCATTGCAGACCACAGCGCCAACCACAGCATCTCATTCGGCGTACGTCGCATAGCGATACTCACAGTAAACCAGCCTCCGCATCCTTAATAATTGCAAAGGGATACTGTAGTGCGCAGGCGAACAGTATCACCAATAGAAACGACTGCACCAGGCCGCCGTACAAATAAACACTTGGATAGGTAAACAGCGTGAACGGTGCAAACAACGGCACAGACAGCAGCACTGTCCCGCGTAGTCCTGCGACGTGGACTCCAGCCCGCTCGGCGCGCGTTGCAAGTGTCAGCAGCATCAGCAGCGGCGCATATAGATTCACCAGTGTGTAGAAGTACGAGATGGGAGGGAACATCAGCATAAACGTGCTGACGGCCAGCAGTTGATTCACCACTGGCATCTTCCATAGTCGCGCGAAGAAGGTCACGCCCATCACCGTGCCTCCGCAGACAAAGTACGGCAGTGTTAGTCGGTTGACCGGTAAACCAGCCACCAGCATTGCCACTTTGGCCAGCCCGAAGGCCGAGTGGTTGGGCATGATCTCGTGCAGCGTCCACTGCGAGACGCGACTATCCTGATAGCCAAAGAGGCCGGACATTATTCCTCGCCATGCCACAGCCATCGTCGGGCCCAACCATCGCAATGAAAGCGCCGTGGTCGCCGCAAACGTCGTTATGCCCAACACAAACGCTCGCCACTGACGGCGCGGTAGAAGCAGCCCTAGAAGAATCAGTGGGTACAATTTCATGGCCGCAGCCAACCCCCACAGCACCGCTGCTGCATTACTGCGTCCACGCAGAAAAGCCCACGTGCCGGTCGCCGCAAAGATCCACAGATACAGCTCGATGTTGCAACGCTGTAGTAGGCCCATGATGGGAAATGATAATAGAATCAGAGTAATTGGAAACAGTGTTGCCGTTGCTGGCCGAATGCCGTGCCGTATCATTTGCCAGCGCACGCCCCACACCCCGGTTGCCAGCCAGATAGCCGCAGTTGCCATCCACTCGCGCACCGGATGTCCCGTTGCATAGAGCGCGGCGAAGGTGACCGCACCGAGCGGTGGATACCCAACCCGCCCCGAATAAAATGCTACGGTATGCAGATGTTGGTATACCGGCAACAGCATTGTCAGATCGCTGTATCGCGCGTCTACCAATGGAACCCACAGCCCCCACCAAATCCCTGCGCAATACTTTACCCACGTCACTATCAGAGTCAGCGCTATCATCCCCGCCGATGCTGCCCAGAAATAGCGCAGCGTCTTCGGTAAAGGACACGGCGTTTGCGGTATAGAGAGTCGCGGGAACTGCGCACTCATCTGCGCACCTGCCTGCGTCTGGCCGCTAAATCCTCTCTGCTGGTCGATGCTGTCCAAGCATTCAGTTTAGCCTAAGGAAAAGGCCTGCGAGCAGCTAACCGCGCGCCAGTGCCCGCGCCGTCATCAGACGTCCCTCCAGATGGCGCTCCAGCGACGCAATGGCGAATCTGCGCAGGTCGCTCGAGCGCTCGCACGGCCACGCTTCTGCGGCCAACTCCTTCACTGTACCGCGGAAGATTCTGCCCACCTGCGCCACCGAATTGGCCGACAACGCCTCGCTGTCGCCGCTGCGGTCCTCCGCGCAGGTGACTCCGTTGCTGGCGGGCGAGGTCCACACCGAGCGTCCGCGCAGATCCAGACCGCAGACCGCGCATCGCGCCAGCTCCGGCATCCACCCCATCAGCCGATTCATCCACAGCGCAAAGTAGGTAATTGGCATCCAGACCCGTCCCACTTGTAGCTCGTCCAGCACGGCCAGCGCAAGGCGAAATACTGCGTCTTCGGCTGCGCCCTCCGGCAGTGCCTCTTCGATCACCTCGGCGACAAATTGCAGCGCCGCCGTCCGCTCGTAGTCTACTGGCCGCGACATCGGCGACGAGAGTATCTCGAAAGCATCCAGCCGTACCAACTCTTGCCGTAGTCGCTCGACATAGGTGGCACGCACGTGGGTCATCGGCTCCAGCGCGCCACCGAATCGCCGCTGACTGCGCAAGGCATGGCGCGCCACACCCTTCACCCGACCCTGCTCCCGCGTCAGCAGGCTGACGACGAGGTCGCTTTCGTGAAACGGCCACGTACGCAGCACAATCGCCTCCCCTACATGCTGCGTCATTCACACCTCGCAAGAAAGACGCGCAACCTTGTCAGGTCGCGCGTCTTTGCTTTGAATTCCACCCACAAAGTTACCGGCCGAAGTGTGCTGCATTCTTGGCCGTGAACTCCGCCCACTTCTCTGGCAGGTCGTCGCCCGGATAGATGGCTGAGACCGGGCAGACAGGCACACATGCTCCACAATCGATGCACTCGACCGGATCGATAAACAACTGATCGGCATCGCCGAATCCCTTCTCATCCTTCTTGGGATGAATGCAATCCACCGGACAAGCGTCCACGCAAGCCGTATCCTTGGTCCCGATACACGGTTCCGCTATCACATAAGCCATCGTTCATCTCCCTGTATACTTCGCTCTAACAAAATAATCCGAACAAAACAATACGCAACCATACCCTCAGCTGACGAAGGACTCCGTTACGCAACATCTTCGGACACAATACTACCAGTCTCCGGCATTCACTAGAAGATTCAGATTCGTGGGCAAGGTATTGTGATTCATGGAATCGCAGATTTCCTTGCCCAGCTTGATTAACTCACCTCTTCAAAACCGGCCAAAAACATTTTTACAGGGCCAATCAAGTTTGCCACCAGATCGGAACCGTAACAGATCTCGTACGGAAACGCCTCATGGTTGCTTGTCCCGAATATTTCGTATCCGTTGATGCACGCCAAATCTGCGACGTCGCTGCTACTCCACGAGTGGGATGTCGTCGGAGTACTGGATGACTTTACAATGTCGTCATAGATGGGATTGAGCTTGGTCTATATATAGAGACCAGAGCAGCATCGATCCAGATTGACCAACAGGGGATTCTGATCCCCACAGGCCACTGTTGAATAGAAGACAATTGTGCCGGAGTGTTCAATGCCCGCCAACTGATTGTCAATATTGTATTCAAAACCAAGATCGATGATCGGGTAGGTAACTGTTACTACACTATATTTGCGGACAAACTCATACAGACCTACGGTGGATGGCTGGCCAATGTTGCGGCTCACTGAATGTGGTCGAACAGGCTCTGTTTTTCGACCGTTGCAATGACGTCCATCAGCGAGGTGTTCTGCGTCTCGGCGGCACTCAACTGAGTTGCAATCGTTGTCGGATTCGCGGCGACCAAAGCGCTGACTGCTGCGGTTCTGTTGGTTGCGTCAGTAGTAGCATAGGAGCCTGCCGTCTGCAAGCGGTCGAGCGAGCTATCGAGCGACTCCCGCTGGGTCGAGACGTTGGTCAACCCGTCGGTGAGCGCGCTGATGTCGTCTGCCGCTGTGGCGCTGACCGTTCCATTGGAGAAGTCCGCAATGAGGTTGTTCAGCGCGGTCATAACGTTGGCCCCCGGTGCCGTGAAAACCGTTGAGCCTAACAGTGATGTCTGGATGATCTGTCCACTGACGGTGGTAATGGTGTTCACGTTATTCGGGTTCGGGTCGCCGTTGTAGGTAGTCGTCGCCGGCGTGGTGCTGACATCGGTGATAAAAGGCTTTACGTCGCCCATGCTTCCGGCAAAGATGTATGTGCCCTGATAATTGGTATTGGCCAGCGCAACCACCTGATCGCGTATGCTCGACAACTGGGCGGAGATCGAGGTAAGGTCCGACGAACTCTCGGTGCCGCCGTTGCCCTCGGTCGCTAACGATATAGCGGAGGTTAGTTGGGTCACCACAGCGCCCAACGTGGAATCGGTCACCTGCATCAAGCTCTCGGTATTGGAAGCGGTCTGCTCAAATGTAACGTCCTGACTGATGGACGAGTCGAGCAATGAAGATTCACCAGCCGCCACGGGATTGTCCGAGAGCGACGAGACGGCGAGCCCCGAGGAGAGTTCAGTGGTCAAATTCTGCTCCGAGTACGTTGATTTGTTCAACGCCGTGACCAATCCGCTAATGTAATTTGGATCAAACTGCATCTTCGCTCCTCCTCTTCGGTTGCGTCGCATCGGCTGTACCGCGCGCACGACTCAACCTTGCCGCGTACAACTATTTACGATACCGTTGCTTCCTCACCCAGATTCAATGCCGAGGCCATCAATTGGTCGATGATGGTGAAGACCTTGGCGGCCGCATCGTAGGACCTCTCATACAGGGTCAGATTCGCCGCCTCCTGATCCAGCGATACGCTGGAATACGAACTCTGCTCAGTCGTCAACTGGGTCAGCGAAGCCTGCTGAGTGGTGTTCTCGCCCGATACGCCAGAGACCGTATCGCCCAAGCTTGTCAGCATCGACGCGTAGAATTGGGCAGGCGACTGTCCATTCAGCAGCGGGTCTGACGCTATTGCGCTCAACGCGGTTGCGTTGGTGCTTCCGCTGGATCCTTCCGACAAACTGGCGGCAGCTATCTTTGTCGGGTCGGTCATCGTCACCGAAATCTGCGAAGCCGCTCCAACCGAGGACGCGGGAAGGTTGAAGATTGCCGTGCCCGCAACTCCGTTCTGATCCAACCCCTGCTCGTTGACCGTATTGACCGCGTTTCCGATCGCGTAGGCAAGCGAGTCCAAAGCCGTGGATACCGTTGGCAGATCCATATCTCGCGCCTTCAGTGCGCCGCCCAGCGCGCCTCCCGTAACACCAGGCTTGGTTCCATCCAACACCGAGGTGATGTTGGTCCCATCGGAGGCGAACACATTCACATTTCCTGCGATCGACGATGTCGTCAGCGCATAGGATTGTTCTCCACTGACCAGCGCTTGACCGTTTGCAGTCGACAACTCGATTCCATTGTTCTCGGTCTTGGTCTGGCTAAAGCCGATGTACTGGGACAACTGTGTCAGATCCTCCTGCCGCTGGTCTTCCAGCGTTCCCGCATCCGCGTTTGGGCTGGAACTTTCGATCTGCGCATTCAACGTGGCAATCGAGGAGGTCAGTGAGTTGACTTCGCTCACGTTGCTCAGTACTTGTTGGTTGAGCGCGGTAGACTGCGCAGTAATCGAGCTGGACGCGGCATTAAAGTCGTTGGCCAACGTAGTCGCCGCAGTCAAAACTGACTCACGCGCCTCACTGCTGGATGGGCTCGCCTCCAAGGTGCTCAGCGAACCGAAGAAAGTATTAATGTCGGTGCCAATTGTGGTCGATGCAGCAAGTGTGGAGGAAGTGGTAATGCCAAAAATCGACTGCAGATCGTCCAGCGCGGAGCCCTCCGCAGCACTTGATGACTCCAGTTGGGTCTGATTGTTCACCTGCTGGTTCAACACCAGATTTCTCTGCGATTTGGAGGAGACCACGGCACCTTCGCCAGCCTGAGCTCCGTTGCCCAACGAGACCGTGTCGGCCTCCTTCCAGATGGCGATCTCGTCGGTGTAACCCGGCGTACTGGCATTGGCCACATTGTTCGACGTAATGTCGATCGCGGTCTGACTGGCGTCAAGAGCGTTTTGCGACAGATTCAACAGCGCGGTCAGCGTACCCATGGTGTGTTCCCCTCGCCTGAACGCGACCGGTCGCGCAGCCTGCGCAAGACCTTGAGGTTTTTCTCCGTTGCCTGAAGCAGATCGCCCAGTAGGCGATGCTCTACAGACAACTTGGCCCACTCTGCAGCACTGATCCCCTTCGGGCTGTTCCCCGGCGGACTGAGAGGCGATCCCGGCTGGCATGTCTGCTGCGTCTCCGCCTGCTGAAACATGGTCTGGGCGCGTCGTGCCAACTCCTCCAGATCCTCGGCACGCAGGGTCGAAAGCGCACGCCGCGTCTCCTCAAGCAACCCGCTCCATGCATCCGTTCTGGCCATCTCAGCCACGCCTTCCAACATTCTTTACTCTGCCTGCCACACTATTGCAGCAGAGCGTTGATCAGCTTGTCGGCCACGTCCGCCGCAGAGACGTTGTAGGTCCCTGATGTGATCGACTGCTGCAAAGCGGCGACTTTCTCGGTGCGAACGTCGTCGCTACTTCCTAGCGTCTGCGCCACCAGTCCGCTGGTTGAACTTAGACTGGTTTGATCGACCGTGCCTGTTCCATTTGATCCCAATGCCGCCGACACGGACGTAGTTGCACTCTGTTCGGTCTTCGCCGTCCGGCTGGTACTGGCCGTAACGGCAGCTTCTACCGCATCAAATCCCTGCTGCGAGTTGGTAATTCCGTTTGTATAGCTCAACCGACACCTCCTACTTCCATTAGTTCATCGGCTCGATTCAAACAAACTTTAGTACCGCGAGCAATTTATTTTGGAAATTTGTTTTGAATCTATTTCGCATTCGATCCCGCCCTCTCAACTACAGCCGCATGAGCGATTTTCTCGCCCTCGACCTGCTCTACGATCTTCTTGGAGAGTCCCAGTCCGCCGCCCTTGGCAATAGCCGTGGCCACCGACTCGGTACCAAAGCTAGTCAAAGTATCGGCGAATCCGCTGTTATCGTCCTTGTCGCCAGAGTCGTCGTCACTCTGACAGAAGCCGTGTTCCTTCATTGGTTTCAGCATCTCCTGCAACAACATTCCCTCAAACTGCTGGGCTGCATCAACCATCTTGCGATGCTGCGCTGCGTCGGTAGAAGAAGATGTAGCTAGCGTCGTTGTTTTGGCAGACACAACCGCCGTCGGCATCGACCCCGCTGCTGCAATGGCAAAGTTCATAGCACCTCAAGCTCCGCCTCAAGTGCTCCGGCCGCCTTCATCGCCTGTAGGATTGAGATGACATCGCGCGCCGAGGCTCCTATGGTCTGCAGACTACGCACCAGATCGTCGACAGTCGCACCCTGCTTCAACTCGATGCGATTGACGGGCTTGTCCTTCGCCGTCACGCTGGTCTGCTGCACCATCTGCGTCGTTCCAACCGAGGCAAACGGGCTGGGTTGCGAGACCTGAAATTGGCTGACAATATTGACCGCGAGGCCTCCGTGCAAGATCGAGACCGGCTGCAAAACCACCGATCCGCCTATCACTACCGTTCCAGTTCGCTCGTTGACGACGACCTTTGCTCGCGGATAGAACGGTACCTCGATGGCCTCGACTCGAGAGAGCAGTTGCGGCACATCCTGGCCCGGCGACAGGTGAATCAGCACCGTCTTGCTGTCTACAACGTGCGCCACGCTGGCACCCAGCTCCTTATCGATGCCCAACGCTACCGCCTCGGCGCTCTTGAAGTCGTCCTCGTTGAGCAGCAGCGAGACACTCTCCAGTCCGTCCAGTGGAATAGCAACTCCACGTTCGACCATCGCACCCATCGGAACGCGCGCGGTCGTTGGATGATTGAACTGCTTAGTGTTTCCATTAACGCTGACCGAATAGCCGCCCACCACCAGTGGTCCCTGCGCCTGCGCGTAGATCTTGCCGTCCGCGCCGTAGAGCGGCGTCATCAACAGCATTCCGCCCTCCAGACTGGTCGCGTCTCCGGCCGATGCGATGGTGACGTCGATCTGCGATCCGGGCCGCGAAAACGGAGGCAGCGTGGCCGAGACAAAGACTGCGGCTAGGTTCTGCACACGAATCCCCGACGCAGGCACGCTGACGCCCATGCGTAGTAGCATCGAAGCCAATGTCTGCACAGAGAAACCCGTCTGCTGACTGTCTCCGGTGCCGTGCAGCCCGACCACGATTCCGTATCCCACCAGTTGGTTATTGCGAATTCCCTCCACGGTTGCAATGTCCTTGATGCGCGCCTCGCGCTGCGGCGGTGGCACGTCCTCTGCCATAGCCCAAGTACCCACGCTCATCAAGAACAACAGAACCCACGCACTTCGCTGCATCCCAACACCTCGCCCCACATCCATCACTCACGATGCATTACTGTTCTTAAAACACCAGCGCCCACTGTAGGAATCGCGCCAAGGCGTTCTGGCGATGGGTATAGTCGTTGATGATTCCCTTACCGCGCACCTGCACCTCAAGGCTGGAGATGGCCGTCGAGAGAACCTTGTTCTCCTGCGAGATGTCTTCCGGTCGCACCAGTCCGCGCAGGGTGATCGTCTGCACCTGTTGGGCGAACTCAACCTGTCGCGCCGCCTCGATGACCAGCATTCCGTTAGGCAGCACTTCAACCACCTGTCCGCCCAGTGTAGTGGTCAGGCTGGAGTTGCTGGCGCTGGTTCCCTGCGCGGTCAAACCAGAGGCGGAGTTTTGGTTGATGAGATTCTGCATTGCGTTGCCGCTGTGCAGTGTTCCTATCAATCCCGAAAGTCCGGAGTTTGCGTTCGAGGCGCGCGAGTTTTTGACCGAGCCATCGGTCGACGCCGCAAGACTCTCATCAACGACCACCGAGATCAGGTCATGCGGTCGCATGGCACGCACATCGGTCGACATCCTCGTCAACCGGCCGGAGTCAGACCAGATCGCTCCCGAGCTAGTCTGCACAGTCTTATTCTCCAGCCGTACCCGCGTCAGATAAGCTTCCAGAGAGGCCGCCGCCGGATCGCTGCCCGAGCCTAGAGACTTCGCGCTGGAGGTGTTTTTGGTCGTCGCTGTGCCCATCGGAGACTGCGCCCCGACGCTCGACGCCGCCAAAAGAATCAGCAGTGCGGCGGCTCGTCCGACAGCCGTGCGCACAGAAGTCCTGCCTGCGGTTCGTCGGCCCGTCGCGCTCGTTCGTCTTGCACTCGTTGCTGCTGACTCGTCGATGCGCGTCGAATCGCGCAGATTGCGCTGCACTCCCGATTTGGCAGAACTCAAAACGGCACCCGACATTGTCATTCTTCCCGGTGCCGCATCAACCCCGTGCTGCATCTTCGCCTGTCGCATCCATCGCTCGGCCTGCTCCTGCAACAGAGGTAGATGCAGATTCGTTCCCTCGGCCTCCGCAACCTCCTCGACCGACCGGATGACCGCGCCATCCATACTCGGCGCTCTGCTCAACATATAGGCATTCATGGTTGCATCTCCACATCCCCGGCGGCGCGAACAATTCCACTGATGCGATCCACCGAAATTCCCGTATCTTCGTTGCGTCTGGTGACCTGCACCATTACATGGTCTCCGTTGCGCGCTGATTGTTCGACCACGCCGCTAATCTCGATGCGCACCCTCTCATCCTGCGACCAAAGCCGGACGCGATCCCCTGCGTGAACCAGTAAGGGTGCAGCGATCTGTACAACCGCGTTGGATCGTATCGGAGATACAACGGCCATCGATACCATATTCGTCGATCCCATGTTTGCCTCCCCCCTGCTTGTCGATTCACTGATCGTCGATTCCAATGCAACCAACCGCGTCGGCCACTCTGGGTGCACGCAGTCCTGTCGCAGTTCCAGATTTCTCGCCAGCAAAGCATCCCATCGCCGCGCCACTACTCGGTAGCCCTGAGTACCGCACTGCGTCTCCGTTTGTACCAGTACCTGTGCCTGAGCCTGTGCCGGAGACGGCATTGGAGCCACGGCCTGCGTCGGAGTAAGGTTCGACACCTGCGCTCGAACCGGAACGCTTGCCGTTACCTGCGCCGTAGTCGGCATAGCAGGAAGCGACTGAGCAGCAGCCGTTCGAGCAACCGCGCAGGCCGCCAGCAACAGTACCATCCTTTGCGCCGCAGTGAATCCGCCGTGTCTCATTGTCGATCTCCCGTGCTGCCTGCAATCGATAAACTATGCCGAAAAATACTTAAATCCGCTGCTGTCGTCAGCGGATCATTCCGTTGATCTGCGAGTACATATCATCGGCCACATGGACCACCTTGGAGTTGCTCTCATAGGCTCGCTGGGCCAGAATCATGTTGACGAACTCCTCAACCACGTCGACGTTTGAGCCCTCCAAATAGCCCTGTTGGAGCGTTCCCATTCCGCTGCTTCCTCCGGGAACGTCTGTGATCGCATTGCCAGACGACGAGGTTGGCTGCAGGATATTTCCGCCCAGCGAATTCAACCCACCGGGATTGGGGAATGTTGCCAGTTGAATCGTCCCCAACTGAGACGATGTGGTCTGTCCGGCCAGCACCGCCGAGACCACTCCATAGTTGGAGATGGTCACGCTGGTAGCGTTCGATGGAATCGTAATTGCCGGAAGTAGTTGATCTCCATTGGCGTCCGTCACCACGCCAGAGTTGTTTGTGGTAAAGTTTCCATCGCGCGTATAGCCGATGGTCCCATTGGGTAATTGCACCTGAAAGAAGCCCGAGCCGCTGATGGCCAGATCCAGCGTGTTTCCGGTCTGATTGAACGTTCCCTGAGTCATGATGACCTCGCTCGATACGGACTTGGTGCCCAGTCCGATCTGTAGGCCGGCAGCAGTGGTCGACGTGCTCGACGCCGAACCCGGCATCACTAGATTCTGATAGATCATGTCTTCGAACTGCATCTTGCGACTGCGAAATCCAGTCGTCGCCGAGTTTGCCAGATTGTTTGCCACCGTATCCAGATTGTCTTGCTGTGCGCTCATTCCGCTTGCCGCTGTATATAACGCTCGAATCATCGCCTGCTCCCTCTTGTCCCACTAAATCTTGTCGCTGCTCGCACGCGATCCGGTCGTCCTGGTTTAATACACGCCAATTCGCGTCGATTTACGGTCATCCTTGCCCTTGCGCTAGATCCGTCCCAGCTCCTCTGTTGCCGTCTTGTCGAAGTCGTTGTAGAAGACACTAAGCGCCTTCTGCATCATCTCGCCCTGTCGCTGCACCAGGATCAGCTGCATGGTGCCATGCACTGCGTCCTGATTCGATCCCTCGAGTGACCCCTGCTGCACAGCAGTGGCAACTACAGTAGGCTGCGTTCCATCGTCGGGTGCAGCAAAACGATTGGTTCCCTGCGCAACCATCTGCGTATCGGCGGGAAAACCAAAGACTCCGACTTGTCCGGCGATGGCGCTACCATCGGCTGTCGTCACCGAGACGCTTCCATCCGGTCCTACCGTGATAGCGCCCGAAGGAATCGTAATCGGCTGCCCGTTTACATCCAGAACTGGCTCACCATTGGAAGACTGAAGCTGACCAGTGTCCGAACGTCGAAACGATCCATCGCGCGTGTATTGCACTCCCTGCGCCGACTGAATGGCGAAGTAACCTGCACCATTCAGAGCCAGATCGAGTGGATTTCCAGTGGCCGTAATCGCGCCCTGCCCCTGATCGATGAGGTTGCCGCCCAGGATGCCGAAATCGTTGACCGCATTGCCCACCTGTGAGGGCGACTCGATGTTATCGATCCCAGCCAGAACACTGCTGAAGTAGTCTCTCTGAGCGCGAAATCCGGTCGTTCCGGCGTTGGCCAGATTGTTGGCGGCCGTATCCAGCGCCTGTGTTCGCGCCAGCAACCCGGAATACGCGGCATAGAGCCCACTGTCCATGCAGCAGGTAGCAGCACGTCGATTGCCAATGGAGCTTCGATCAGGTTAGAACGATGCAACGTCTAGGCAGGGAGTAGAAATTTACTGCTCGAAGCCGACCAGATAGATGCGATCCAATACATCCTGGCGCGACACAGGAACTCCGCCATCGCGAGTGCTCATTGCGCCCGTCTCCAACCATAGGCGCAGCCAGTAGAACTGGTGAATGCGAACCAGCTGCGACGCTCGCGGCTGTAGTTTGCCCAGCGAATACGTAATTTTCTGCGTCAGCGACTCAAGGTCGGCAACCTGCTCGTAGCGCGAAGAGACGAAGTCGCTTTGGTATAGTCGTTGCCGAGCGTACTTCAATTGCAATCCGTCGGCCAGACCCGACTCCACCTTCAACCCGGTCATACGTTCCAGCGCAAGCGCGGCGGAAGCGTCCAGCCGATCTTCAAAAGCCAGATATAGAATGCGCCCTCCGGCGACGCGTAGTGGAACCATCCCCATCCGCTCGACCAGCAGGCGCGGAGCAAGCAGAGCCATAGCACCGGGATCAAAGCCCTCGACCGGCAGCACCGGGCAACTCCACTGCAGACTAAGCGCACGCGTGACGCGATCCTCTTTCACTCCACACTCGGACACCAGCCAACCTCCGATGCGACCTTGCCCGGCGCGCTTCTGCGCCATCAAAGCGCGCTGTAGCTGCGGATGAGTGATCCATCCTTGCGACAACATGATCAGGCCCAGCGGAATTCGATGATGGTGCTCCCGCTCCTCGTCCACAAGAAGACCGCCATCGCCGAACTCTCTCCGCACAGCGGCCGAAACAAGCGACTCGACGCACTCGGAACAGCATCCCCACTGATGCTCGAAGACTGGACGACGCCGATCCTTCAACAACCGCAGCCAGCCCCGAGTACACGCTGGGTTGCCACAACCCAGTCGTTGGTCCCGCCAGCTGGCTATTTGCTGTGCAGCGCCACCACGCACAGGCAACGATCCCAACTTGTTGGGAGTCCAGTAGACATCCATCCCGTCAGGCATATCACTTCCAGGTCTGCTTGCCATCTTGCCTCAACTCCGTCGCCACGCACAGTGCTCTGTTGCCTTGAGTAGTTCCTCCAAATCATTTATTCCGACGAGCAACGAGTAAAATGCTTCGCTGCGGAATGACAAACAAATTGGTCTACAGTAATTCAGAGGCTGCTTAATTCCCAGCTCTCTGAGCTTTAGAACAAACTGCGAATGCTCTCCAGCCGCAGTTGCGGCGCGGCCACTTCGGTGATAAGCAAGGCAAAGTTTCCGCTCACAATTACCACCTCTCCGCGCGCCATGATGCGGTCGCCGACTACCAGATCGACCGGTTCCGAGACGTGTCGATCCAGTTCCAGAACATCGCCCGGTCCGAGCGCCAACACATCCTTCAGCGGCATCTCTCGCGAGCCAAACTGTAGTGTGCTTTCCAGTTCAATCTCCAGCAGAAGATCGCGCGCCGAAGTTGACTGAGCCACAGGCTGGCCCGCAGCTTCCTTTGCTGCTACATCCTTTGCCGCTATCTCTTCTGGCACTTGCCCTGCATTTGGCTCATCCATCTTGATTCCTTTCCAATTTCGAACCTGCCCGACTCGATCTCACCCGCCACATTACGTTCATCGCATTACGTCATTTGCATTACGCTCTCTGACTTCAGCTAACTGCAGAGACTTCAGCTAATTGCAGACTAAAAATGGATCTCACGTTGCGCGTCAGCAGTGAATCCCTTGACCTGCGCGCCGCGATGTTCTCCCGAACGCACGGGCTGACCATGAAATAGTGGCAGTCCACCCACCCGCAACTCGGCCGAAGACTGGCGCGGCAGGGGCAGACGAATCACCTTTCCGGGAGCCATGTCGGCTAGTTCGCGCGCATTCAGGCGTATGGTCGGAAACTGAAGCGAGGCGCCGAATTGCGCCTCCTCCATCAGGCCTACCATTCGGATGTGCGCCTCCAAGGATCGTCTTCTCGGACGGTCGCGCTCGGAGATCATTCTGCGCAGAATTGTATTCAGCACTACAGCGGGCAGGCACAGATTCAAAGTTCCCTGCGCCTCTGGCATTCTAATTTCGAAACTGACGCTCAGCGTCCTTTCGGACGTAGGCATCAGCCTGGCGATCTCTGATTCCGTTGCTCTCCTCTCCAGCGCGAACTTCAATCCCACCGGCTGCCAAGCGACGTTCAACTCGCGCGTGATGATCTCCAACACCGACATAAGGATGTCCTCTTCAATGTCGGTCGGTTCGCGCAAAGGCCCCGCTCTGCCCACTCCACCCAACAACAGGTCGATGATCGGCGGTGCCATGGCCAGATCGAACTGCACCACACCCAGTGCGTCCAGCGGGTCCAGCCGCGCCGAGCAGACATAGGCCAGCTCCGAAATGCGCTCGGTAAACTCCGAGTAGACCAATTGCTCGGCTGAAACCAGAGCCGTCTTGAACTCAGTTCGCAGCCAAGCTCCCAGATGATGGGTCAGATTGCGCGCAAACATGTCGTTTACGGTGCTAATGGCCTGCATCTGCTCGTTGCTGATCTGACCAGCGCGACTGAAGTTGTATGGATCCCCCTTAATAGCTGGCGCGGCCTTTACCTTCTCCTTTTCCTCCGACGCCGCGGGCTGCTCGCTGGCCACCTGTGCCATGGCTGACGCAAACAGTTGGTCAATCTCGCTTTGATCTAAGTGCTTCTCCATCAAGTCCTCCGACCCCTAAACCGTTAGCAACTCGTCCCTCACAGCTCATCACGCACAACCTACAACAGCTTCTACCCAATCGTTCCGACGCTGCGCACGCGGATGATGGGAGGAATCTCTGCTGGCGAGAGTACCGTCACCTTGGGCAGGAACGGCTCCAGCCAGCGGCGCATGTGATAACGCGCCGGACTTGGAACCAACAGCACGGGGAGGGCCGTCATTGGACCGCCTCCAGTAAGCGTTTTCAAAGATTCCACTATTTTGCGCATAAAGGCCGCCGGGGCGGGTCGCGATCCATCGCCGAGCAGGCGAGCTGCGCTCTCCGGATCAAAGGTTCCAACAATCTCTTGCTCCAACGCGGAGGCCAGAACCAGAACGCGCAGGCCACCATCGGCGTCTAGCAGCGGATGCACCAGCGAGCGCCCGATGGCCTGACGCACCGTCTCGACCAAATACACGGTGCTCTTGGATATCTGCGCGGCTTCGACCAGGACTTCGAGAATCGCTCCAAGATCGCGAATCGAGACCTGTTCGCGCAACAGTTGCTGCAGTACCTTCTGCACCTCGCCGAGGGTCATCAGCTTGGGGACCAGCTCCTCGACCAACTTGGGATAACTGGAATTCATCGTATCCAGAAGTCGTTTGACCTCCTGACGACTCAGCAGTTCCTGCGCATGACGGCGGATCAACTCTCCGACATGAGTTGCAATCACCGTCGTCTGGTCCACCACAGAGTAGCCTGCGGCCAACGCCTGCTCCTCCAGACCGGGAGCGATCCACCGCGCCGCCACGCCGAAGGCGGGTTCCTGCGTCACCGCTCCGGGCAGTGGACGCGCCTTGGGATCGCCATTGACCGCAAGTACGCAGTTGGGCTCGGTCTGCCAGCGACCGATCTCGATGGCTCGCAGCGAGACCACATACTCGCGGGGCTTCAGGCGCAGATTGTCGGTTATATGTACCGGTGGAACGATGAATCCAAGCTCAGTCGCAAGATGACGGCGCAGCCCGCGCACCTTGTTCAGCATCTGCCCGCCCTGCTTCTCATCTACCAGCGAGATCAACTGGAAGCCAATTTCCAGCGTCAGCTCGTCCATCTTCAGCAGTCCGGCCAGATTGTCACTTGCGGGCGCACCCGTCGCCGCAGCCGCGTCTTTTTTGCTCGCAGGCAATGCCTCAGCTTCAGCCGCCGTCGCAGCCGCCACTTCATCCACTTCTGGTGTCTTGCGCGCCAGTATTCCTACCGCGCCAGCCGTCAGCAGAAACGCCAACTTCGGCATTCCAGGAACCAGAGACATCGTCGCCAGTACGCCGCAGGCAATCCACAGCGTATTTCTGCGCGCGAACAGTTGCGTCTTGAGTTCCGAATCCAACTGTCCCGCCGACGAGGCGCGGGTCAACACCATCGCTCCCGACACGGTCACCAGAAGGCTTGGGATCATTGTCACCAGGCCATCGCCCACGGTCAGAATGGTGTAGGTTTTGACCGCCGTCATCAGGTCAGTTCCCTGCTGCAAAACTCCGATGGCTAGTCCTGCTACGATGTTGATCGCAGTAATCAGGATCGTAGCCAGCGAATCGCGTTGGTTAAACTTGGCCGCGCCGTCCATCGCGCCGTAGAACTCCGCCTCGCGCGCGATCACCTCTCGCCGTTTGCGCGCTCCGAACTCGTCGATCAGACCCGCGTTCATATCCGCGTCAATCGCCATCTGCTTACCCGGCAAGGCATCAAGAGTAAACCTTGCCGTCACCTCGGCGGTTCGCACCGCGCCGTGGCTGACGACCAGAAACTGAATCGCAATCAAAGCCAGAAAAAGCACAAAGCCGACAACGTAATTTCCGCCGACGACGAACTGTCCGAACGACTCGATCATGCTTCCAGCGGCATGTGTTCCTTCGTTGCCATGCAGCAGAATCCGCCGACTGGAGGCAATGTTCAGCGACAGACGAAACAGCGTCAACAACAGCAGCAAGGTGGGAAAGACGCTGAAATCGACCGCCTTGCGCACCTGAATCGCGGTGAGAAAGACGATGATCGAGGCCGTCATCGACATGACCAGAAGGACGTCCAACACATAGCCCGGGATCGGGATCAGCATCACAAAGACCGTACTGATAGCCGCAACCGGCAAAAGTAGCGCGTTTCGTTTCGCCTTGGTCCATCCACTATTGATTGCCATTGCTTCTGCCATTACAAACCACCCCCGCCAATGCTTTCCTCAGTCGAAGAGATCTTCTGTCCGCCCGATGTCTGTTGTTCGCTTGTTGCCGACTGCTTGCTTGACACCTTCTGCTTGCCAGCGGATCGCCGGTTTGCTTTCTCCTCGGCGGCTCTGCGGTCGCGTGCCGCCTTCTCCACCTGTTGCCGATAGAGAAAGGCCAGAATTCCCGCTACGGCCGAGTACAGTTCGTAGGGAATTGACTGCCCCTCCTCGACGTTCTTGAACAGCGAACGAGCCAGCGGCGGATTCTCCACAATCGGGACGCCAGCCCAACGAGCTTCCTCGCGAATCTTCAAGGCATGAAGGTTTTTTCCCTTAGCCAACACGGTCGGCGCCGACATTGATTCGAAGCTGAACTCCAGCGCCACCGCATAGTGCGTCGGATTGGTCACCACAACACTTGCCTTCGAAATATCCGGCTTGGGCTTGCGCCGTCGCATGGCATTCTGAAGCTTGCGCTGGCGTCCCTTCACCTGTGGATTGCCCATCATCTCCTTCATTTCGTCGCGCATCTCCTGCTTGGTCATGCGCAGCTTCTTGTTCCACGCGATGCGTTCCATCGCATAGTCCAACCCGGACCAGACCACCATCACCCAGGCTGCCTTCACTGCAAGATCGAAGCAGACGTTCAGCGTATCCGGCAATCGTGTTGCGCTCATCACGGGCATGGGCAGAATCAGCTCGCGCATTGCCTTCACCCCAATCGCGATGACCACGGTGGCTGGCAACAGCGACTTGCCCATCCGGGTTATCGACCGCAGGCTGAAGATGTTTCCTATGTTGGTCACCGGATTCAATCGCTCCGGCTTCATCAGCAACGCCTCGCCATTGATGTTCAACCCGCCGGTCTGTCCGACGCCCGCCATCAGCGCCGCAGCAAAGCTGGCCATCAAAATCAACCCCACTGGAAACAGGGCTGGAGCGAGAATCTTCACCACCGCACGGTCCAGACTCTGTGCGCCAAAGTCACCCATGCCAAGCTGTAGGCTACTGGCGTACACCTGATCCCAAGCGGAGAGGAATTGCTTGGTCGAGGAGCCCAGCACTAGAACGCCAGCCAGCATCGACACCGCGCTAAGAAGCTCACGACTGTGTGGGATGTCGCCCTTCTTCTTCGCCTTCTCCTTGCGTTGTTCGGTTGCCGCCTCTGTACCTTTTTCGCTCATGAGGCCACCAGATGCGCTGCCCGATCCAGCAGCGCCGTAAAGTGTCGCTCAATCCATCCCGGCCACACGGCCAGCGATCCGATCAACACCACATAAGAGATCAGCGTCTTGAGTGGAATGCTGACCATCATCACGGGCAACTGCGGGCTGAGGCGTCCGACCAGAGCAACCACAATCTCCACTGTCAGTGCTGCAGCAATCACCGGAGCCGACAGTTGTAGTCCTGCCAGAAATACTCCGCCCATCATCGACGCGATGGCCGCGCAGGTCGATGCCTTCATCACCGCCTGCCCCACAGGAACCACGGCGAAGCTGCGCATCACAGCAGCCAGAAGAGAGCGGTCAAGTCCCGCTCCGATAAGCACTAGAAGTCCGAACCAGTTCAGCAACTGCCCCATCACAGCCGTCTCAACCATGGTGTTGGGGTCCATCAGATTCACCAGCGAGAAGCTGAACTCCATGCCCAGCATCTGTCCGGCGAACATCAGCGACTCCATAATCAAAGTCAGCGCAAAGCCAAATGTCAGACCCACGCTGAGCTCTCCCAAAATCGCAGCCATGTCCAGCGCCACGCGTGCGTGGGGAAGTGTGCCAACAACAGGGGCCAGAAGAATCGTCACCGCGATGACAAACCCCGCCTTGATGCGCGGCGCGATCGCGGAGGAGGAGAAGATGGGAGCAAAGACCATCAACCCACTGAGGCGAATCATCACCAGCACACAGGAGGACAGGAACTGTGGCCAGTCCGCGATCTGGTGCCCGATCAATAGGGTTGACGCATCTTGCATAGTTCTCTTTCACTCCGTCCATCCCATCCACTTAGTTCAGACACCAATTCAGACAATCTAGCCCAGATAGCGATGGAAGTCTGACCACAATGCAATCGTGTAGGTCACCAGCCTTCGTACCAGCCAAGGCATGGTCGCGATGCCGATGACAAAGACGACCAGAAGCCGCGGGACAATCGTCAGCGTCTGCTCCTGCACACTGGTCAGCGTCTGCACCAGACTCAACAGCACGCTTATCAGGCAGGCGGCAATCAGTAGCGGTGCGCTCAGGATCATCGCCTCAATCAACACATTGCGCGCCAACTGTACCGCCATATCCGGTCCCATAACTGCCTCACTTTGCCAACTTCTTACTTGCTTACTTATCGATTTACTTATCTAAAAGCTCTTCAGCAGGGAGCTGGCAAGCAGGTTCCAGCCGTCCACCATCACAAACAACAGAATCTTTACCGGCGTGGAGATGACGACAGGCGGTAACTGCATCATGCCGATTGAGGTGGTGATGCTGGCGATGGCCATATCGACCAGCAGGAAGGGCAAGAAGAGAACCGCGCCGATCTGAAAGCCAGCCTTCAACTCGCTCAACATGTAAGCCGGAACCACCACCTGCATGGGCAGATCCTGCGGTGTCGCGGGACGCGCCGTCATTCCGGCCGCGGCAAACAGGGCAAGATCCTTCTCGCGGGCAAAGCGCAGCATGTAGGTCTTGACCGGCGCCGCTCCCAGAGCCATCGCCTGCTCGCCGGTAATCGTTCCCGCGCGATACGGAGTGAGCGCCTGCTGATCAACCTGCGACATCACAGGCGTCATCAGGAACCAGGTCATCATCAACGCCAGCCCCATCAGAATCTGGTTCGACGGCGCGGTCTGCGTTCCTAGCGCCTGACGCAGAAAATGAAAGACCACGAGAAGCCGAATCATCGGCGTCATCGAGAGCAGAATCGCGGGCAGCAGAGTCAGCAAGGTCAATCCGAGCACTATCGACCAGGGCACACTTTGCTGGCTGTTCATCTGACTGGCAATGGTGTTCAGCCCAAAATCGTCCGGGCCGGACTTGGCCGCCGGAGCCGCTTTCTTGGCTCTCGCAGTTTTATTAGTCGAAGCTACAGTCTTCACCGAGTGCGACGTCTGATTGGCCCAAAAGGCACCATTGCCCGTCTGTAGCCCCAACGCAGGCTGCGCCAGAGTAAGAACCAGCATCACGCAGACAGTGATAAGCAGTTTTGCCCATCTGCGGCTCACTACTGCGCCAGTCGATCGCACACGAACCGATTCACTCAAGTCCGTCCCCACCTCTCGCAGACGATTCAGCCGTTGCATCGCACGTCCTCTTTTGAGCCAAGCCGTGCGACGCGTGCCTCGTCACCTGCCACTGCATCGCGCATTGCAAGCGAGACATACTCGGAAGACAGTGGATCTCTCATCTCGGCTATCGACTGTACGCTGTCTCCGCCCGCTCCCACCAGGTAGCGTTGCCCATCGCAAACCACCAGCATCAGCTGCCGTTTTCCCCCCAGTTGCAGCATCTCGACCAGTTCCATTCTTCGCTTTGAGCGCGGCTTGCCGATCCCGGCAAAGCGCGCCCTCAGCGGCGTCTGAAACCACGCTAGAAGCCAGACCGCAAGACCGCCTGGTGTTCCGCTGGCCTGACCGCCACGCGCGTTCTCTTGTGTCATCTCCATCATCAACTCCTTCAATCCTCGACTAGCTCCTGTCATTTGCTCCGGCGATTCGTCTCTACATCAACCGAGTCAATCGCAGCGCCATGATCTGGTCGACCACCTCGAATTCGCCCCAGCTCAGTTGCAAGCCGCCCACCTTCAACGGCACCTCTTCGGTCGAGACCCACGTGCTCAGAATGGTCTGCCCGGGTTCCAGCGCCAGCAGGTCGCAGACTCTGAATCCGCTGAGTGGAATGTTAACCATCAGCTTCACGGGGAGCCGTGAGATCATCGGCCATGCAGGATGCATCTCCATTGCATTGGGCGCAATGGCCTCCAGAGCAGAGTCTGCGGACCTCTCTACCAACGCATTTGCTTTCTGTACGTTCACGTCCACCCCCCTCCGCCCATTTGCATTTGCAACGTGCGTCTTCTACTGCTGCACCAGAAACTCGGTGAAGTAAATATCCGTCACTTTTACGTCGGGATCACGATCCTGTAATGCTTTTTTTAGAATGACCTTCAACTTATCCTTGCCGTCGGGTTGGAGCAAATCCTCGATCTTCTGACGTCCAAGCACGTCCAGCACGATATCGCGCAGCGGAGCACTAACCTCCGCCTGAACCTTGCCGTCGGTCAACGCCGGAGCGGTCTTGGCCAGCCGCTCGCTCTCAGTCGAATTCTGCGCACGCAACGTAACTCCTGCACGCAGATAGCCGTGCTGATCGGCATCGGCCAGATTCACCACCAAAGGATCCAGCACGATGGCGTAGGTCGTGGATACGCCTGATCCGCCATTTGCCACGAGTCCGCCTCCCAACCCAAAGGGCAATCCGCCTGTCTTTGCCAGATAGAGCAGCACACCGGTCACTCCAGCCAGCGTCAGCAGAATCGTCAACGCCATTGCCAGCATCAGCGGCAGCATTTGAATGCTTCGAATGTTCTTGGTTGCGGTTACGGGTGCGCCGGGTTCAGATAGATAGGCCATGATGAACAAGACAACAGCACGACCCGTGCCAAAGACTTGTGGCAGAAGATTAGCAGTACTTCACCTGATTATTAGAGAGTCGCCATATAACGCACGGCGGCGGCTACGGAAGGCATCTCTGCCGCCCGCAACCGCCGCTCTCGTCATATGCAATTCTTTGTGAGCCGGTCTTTAGTGAATCATGTTGATCGTCTCTTGGGTCACAGTATCGAAGGTCGTCACTGTCTTTGAGTTGGCCTCGAAGGCGCGTTGCGCCACAATCAGATCGGCAAACTCGGTCGAGATATCGACGTTCGACGCCTCCAACTCGTTGTCTTCGATGGTGCCTCGACCTCCAGCTCCCGCCGCACCGACACTGGCCGCGCCAGATGCCGCAGTGGTCGAATAGTTATTGCTACCCTCGATGGTAAGTCCCTCCTCGTTGGTCACCTTGGCAATGGCGATCTGACCAACATTCTCAGTCTGCCCATTGGAGAAGCTCGTCGTAATCACTCCGTTGGCACTGACCGAAAAGCCGCTGTATGTGCCGCTGGCATAGCCGTCCTGCGTCTGTGCGGTCGAGG